>JAFAAP010000291.1 GCA_023426505.1 Pseudomonadota bacterium | reverse complement strand
ACAACGTCAGGGGCTTTGTTGCGTTTAGAGCCTGCCACAACACACAACAGGGAAGGGGGCTCAAAACCCGCCCCTACACACCTGCGATACTCTGACGGCTCGTGAACTGATCGAGCTGGTCAAGCGCGGAACGGCATTCCTTCAGCATCTCCTCGTCGACCGCGCGGTCAACCAGATCGGTCGCAAGCCGATCGAAGAATTTGTTGAGGTCCTTCAGAAGACGCGTCCCTTTTGGCGACACCTTGATGAGCACGACCCGCTTGTCGTTCTCCGAACGCGTCTGGACGATATATCCGCGTTCAGTAAGCCCCTTCAGATTGTATGAGATATTCGTACCTTGATAGGCGCCTCGCACCATCAGATCCTTTGCGGTAACCTCCTCAGGACCCATATTGAGCAGGATCATCGCTTGTACCGCGCTAACGTCGGTAACCTTGAGACGCGTCAGTTCAATCTGCACAACGTCGAGAGTTCGACGGTGCAGGCGCTCGGCAAGGGCAATGACGGCAAGGTACTCTTCTTTCATTGTTCTCACATATTACTTGTAAGCATTCCTAAGGAACTACTCACTCGACACAAGTTCGTCTAGTTGCTCCGAGGTCACTACGCAGCATCCAGTTGCACAGGCGGTCTGCCATCCGGCGGCCAACTATTCCCTGAGTATTGCAGCTGGTGTCTTTTTCGTCATGGATCGCAAATCGCCAGGAGGTTGGCAAGCAACGGTATAATCATCCTTTCCCGGAGTCGATGGCTTTCCGGAAAGGCTCCTGCTCCTTTCCAGAACCTCCCGGCTTAATCGATCCCTTGCTCTCGTGAATGTCACAGGTGGCAGCATAGCGGAACGTCGCTCCCGCACGAAGTGTTCGGCCGGGCAAGCTTGGTGGAAAATCCTAGCAGCCCTCCAGGCCATTATGGGGGACCTACCGCAGGCACTGCTTCATATCGGAGGCAATAGGGCTGGAACGATCGCAGGAGCGGCCCCCCCAAGTGCGTCTCTTACATAGTCGCAGAGCTGAACCTTTCGACGTAGCGGCGCAGGTGCTTGGAAGGAAGGACCCGTTCGCTCCCCTCGAGAACTGCGTTCAATCCCGTGGGCAGGCGCGCAGGAATTGCAGCCAGCGGCACGAGGATAACGAGTGCCGCAATCGCCTGCAGGACCAAATGGCTCCGACCGGCCGCGAACGCGAAGATCTGCGGGCGGTTGTTCTCGCGATTGTGCATGATGAAGATCACGAGCGTCAGGATCGTATAGAAGGTCGCGTTCAGCAGAGCAATGAAGTAGAATCCTTGCGCATCCCGTATGTCGCTGAGCAAAAGGGCCGGAAGGGCGGAACCGACGGAGAGAATGACGAAGGGAGTGACGACGCGGACGGGCATGGCTGCATCTGCGGCCGATCCCTTCGGGGTCACGCGGAACTCGACAGCGGCTCCGGTCCACCAGTCCCTCAGCGCCGTCACTGTTCCGACCAGGACCCAAGGCCACCGGACCAGGGGATAGAGAGCTCCCTCCCAACTGAGCACCTTAGTCTGAACAGGGCGGCAATGACCAAGACGTGCGAGACGGATGATCACGGCCGTGAGGAGCAATGCGGGTGGCGCGGCATGCAGAACGAAATCGGGATAAGTAACGCCGGCCAGATTGAAATCGAAGATCAGCGCAGCGGCCGGAGTGGCGAACATCGCCAAGGATGTGAACGCCAGGAGGGGGTACCACAACTGACAGAAGAGGAACTGGAACTTCAGATGAAGCGGCAACCTGCGAAAAAGCGTCGGGGTATATTGCAGGAGCAGGGTCACCAAACTGCGCGACCACTGGAACTCCTGCGTGACGAGGTCACCGAAGTTCGCCGGGCCGTCGCCGTGGGCAATCGCATTCATGGCGTGAGCGCCACGCCAGCCGTGAGCTGCCATGAACAAGGTCGTCGAGTGGTCTTCGGCCAACTCTGGGCCTAGCCCTCCGATCTCTTTGAGCGCCTTCGTCCGCACGGCATAATGAGAGCCGATGCAGAGCGGCGTCAGGAGGCCCGTATAGCCCGCCTGCATGGCGCCGTGCATCGGCGCCTCGATGAAGAGGCGACTGCGGGCCGACCAGCTCGACGCAGCGTTCTTATCGCAGATGCTCGGTGCCGAGACGTAGCCGACCCGAGGGTCCGCGAACGGCCGGAGGATCTCCTCCAGATAAGTCGGCTCCGGGACATGGTCCGCATCGAGTTGCGAGACGAAGTCGTAATTTTCATAACCGAAGTGATCGTAAAAGAAGGCGAGATTGCCTTCCTTGCAGCGCGTCCGCCGAGGCCAGGTCCTACGGTGATAGTCCTCGCGCCCCTTTCGGGTCGAAATCCTGACCCCATGCGCCTCGCACCACGCGATGGTTTGCGGCTGCGGATCTTCGTCTGCCAGCCAAGTGTCATGTGGATAGGTCTGGCGAAGCATCGCCTCCAGAGTTTCTCGTACCACGTCGAAAGGTTCGCTCGGCGCTTTGGTCACCACCATGGCGACCCGAGAGTCGCGAGAAACTGGAAGCTTCGGGTTAGGAACCCTGCCGAAGTAGAACACGACGAAGAAATATAAGGGGCAGAACGTGAGCCAGCCCAAGATGAGACTGGCAAACACATATCGCCCGGTGCCGATATTGTGCTCCGGATCGAACCACCACGTCCAAAAGAGCACAAGGGACATGATCCACAACAAGCCGAGAAAACCGAACTCCAGCTTGTCGATCGGCTTCAGAAGGGAAACGAGGAATGGCTCATGCCTCGTCGCAACGAGATCGGCGTCGCGTGCCATGCTTGTGCTCTTGAACTCGTCGATAGGGTAGGGGTCAGGCAATCGCCCGGAGAGCGGAGCGGAGGTCGAGGCCAAAGTGAGGCGCCGCTGTCTGGATGATGGTGTCGATATCCGAATACCGAGGGACGAAACCAAGCTTGTCCCTCATCAGGTCTCCATCGGCATAGAGAGCCGGCGGGTCGCCAGGGCGGCGCGAGCGAGTGAGGGTCGGAACGTTCCGACCGGTAATGCGTGAAACGGACCTGACGATGTCCCGCACCGACAGGCCGGCGCCGGTGCCGACGTTCAGTGCAAGGCTCGTTCCGCCATCGAGCAGGTAACGCAGAGCCAAAAGGTGCGCTTCGGCAAGATCGCTGACATGAACGTAGTCACGGACACAGGTCCCGTCGGGGGTGGGATAGTCCTCGCCGAACAGTTCGAACGACGGAGACAGCCCGGATGCAGCCATCAGGACTCGGGGAATGAGATGTGTTTCGGGATCGTGCCGTTCGCAGAGTTCACCATCGAGATCGGCCCCGCATGCATTGAAGTAGCGTAGGGCCACATGGCGCAAGCCACATGTCTCCTCGAACTCCCGCAGCATCATCTCGCCCAGCAGCTTGCTTCCGCCATATGGGTTGATAGGCTGCTGAGGCGTCTCTTCCCGGATCGGGAGCGCGGGCGGAATACCGTAGGTCGCGCAACTGCTCGAGAAGATGATGTTCTCGAGGTTGAACTCCTTGCATGTCTCGAGGAGCACGAGAGTCCCGATGACATTATTGCGATAATAGAGAGCGGGGTTGACGACGGACTCGGCCACGGATGCGACTGCCGCAAAATGCATCACTGCAACCGGATTGAATGTCCTGAAGGCATTCTGTAGCATCCGCCGATCGAGAATGTCGCCGATCACAAGCGGTCCCCAGCGGACCGCGTCGCGGTGCCCTGTCGAAAGATTGTCATAGGTGACGGGCTCGAACCCGTTCCGAGCCAGAAGCTTGCACGCGTGGCTCCCGATGAAGCCGGCGCCGCCGGTGACGAGAACGGTGGGAGCCATCACATGGCCCTCACTTCGCAGACGATTTCCGTCGTCGGGTGCAGGGTGGGCGCCGACAGGACCGAGTCGAAGTAGTCGATGGTCTTGGCGAGCCCTTCTTCCAACGAAACCTTCGGGGTCCAATCGAGGTATTTTTTGGCCTGGCTGACGTCCGGCTTGCGCTGGCGCGGATCATCGGTGGGCAGCGGATGGTAGACGATGCTGGAGCGGGACCCGACCATCTCGACCACCATGGATGCGAGTTCCCCAACAGTAAACTCGACCGGATTTCCGAGGTTGACCGGGGTCGTGACGCTGTCGGGCGACTCCATGAGGCGCACGAGTCCGTCCACAAGATCGGACACGTAGCAGAAGGAGCGAGTCTGTCCGCCCGATCCGTAGACGGTGATGTCGTCCCCGCGCAGGGCTTGGACGATGAAGTTCGACACGACCCGTCCGTCGTCAGGGCGCATTCGAGGGCCGTAGGTGTTGAAGATGCGGGCAACCCTGACGTTTACGCCATGCACGCGGGAATAGTCGAAGAAGAGCGTTTCGGCACAGCGCTTGCCTTCGTCATAGCACGCCCGAGGTCCGATCGGATTGACGTTCCCCCAATAGGTTTCCCGCTGTGGATGGACATTCGGATCGCCGTAGATCTCCGACGTCGATGCCTGGAGCACGCGGGCATTGGAGCGGCGAGCGATCTCCAGCACGTTCATGGCGCCGAGAACACAGGTCTTCGTGGTTTGGATCGGATCGGCTTGATAGTGCGGAGGCGACGCCGGGCAGGCGAGATTGTAGATTTCGTCGAAGGCACCGACGTCGAACGGAAGCGCGACGTCATGGTCGACGATGGTCAGATCGGCGCGGTCCCGCAGCCTTTCAAGGTTGCGACGAGTGCCGGTACTGAAGTTGTCCAGACACAGAACGCTGTGCCCCGCGCCCAGGAGGCGCTCCACAAGATGGGATCCCAGAAAACCGGCGCCACCCGTGACCAGAATACGCTTTCCCGCGGGCGCGGCTGTGGAAAAGTCCGTTGTGGAGGAAGCGGTCGAGGCATGGAGCCTCTGCTGCCGAAAATGCGATGTGCTTCCGCTGCTCATGGGGGCGCCTTGGCGGTGGGAGGAGAGGATCGGGTGGTGAGGCTGGCCGGTGCTGGCGTTGTCCAGATCCAGTCTTCCTCTTGGTCACCTTCTAGCGCACATTCGGATTTGAGTAAAATTTTATTTAATTTTTTTTAAAATCCCTTGATAGATTGGGGCGTTGGTTCTAGCTTACTGGTTAACGCGTGATGAACGCGCATGACGATTTCTCCCTTCGAGGGGTAAACAATGTTACGTTTACATAGGATTGCTTTCGCGAGCGGCATGGCAATTCTTGCATCTACTGCCGGTGCGCGTGGGCAAACTGCTCAGGGGGCGCAGTGCACCCCTCCTGTGAGTCATGCCGGCCGCTACGACAACTGCCGGCTCGTGACTCTCCAGAAGGGAATGGTCTGCCGTTGCAATGTGCGTTCGCAGGCTGCTCTTCAGAGTCTCACTCGCCCTGTGGCCTTACGGAGCGCAGCCGTTCGGACGGACGCGCGGGCCGTTGCTCCGACAGAGCAGGCCGTTGCCGTCCGGAAGCCCGATGAGCGCGTCCTTACTGTCGGCGAGCTTCAGCAGATCTACAGCGGGCGAACCTGGGTCTGGTCCGAAGGCGGTGGATACTTCGATCCGAACGGTGCGTTCTATGCGGCCGTCGGCAACTCGCCGACATCCGCTTTCCTGGCGCGGGGCAGGTGGACGGCCGGCAGCCAGGGTGAAATGTGCTTCCAGGCTCTCTGGAATGGGCAGGTCGGCAAGAATGCGGAGAAGACCTGCTTCTACCACAAGGTGGCGAACGGAAACATCCTTCAGAAGAGGGGCGAGGATGGCGAGTGGTATGTTTTTCGAAATGCGCACGCCCGCCCGAAGGATGAGTTCCGTAAGATCGTTCTGGGCAACCGGATCAGCGACAAGATGAGCGATATCCGCTCGAAGTACCTGTACGGCGTCATCATGTGACGCGCACACGACGCTAACTCGGCAAACAATTCAACAGAGGCCGAACGCGTTCCGGGAATCCGACCGGAACGCGAACGGCGGATCATGACATAAAATTCGAGGCAGGATCATGCAGCGCCCATGGCAACTCTCCCTACAGACGCTCGTGGCGTGCTGCTGCCTGACGACGCTTGTCGGCCACGCAGCCGCCGCAACGAACAAGACGGGACATAAATCGGCGGCTGTTCCGAAAGAAGTCGCATCCGGCCGGCCGATGTCCGCAACAGAGCTCCGCCGTCTCTACAGCGGCAAGACATGGCTGTGGGAGAGCGGTGGCGGCTACATGGATCCCAGCGGACGTTTCGATGCTGTTTCAGGAGCCGACCGAAAGCGCGCCACCGTGACGAACGGAAAGTGGAGCACGAGCAACAAGGGCCGGATGTGCTTCCAAGGCATGTGGAAGACCGCAGCAGCAAAGAGCCGGTCGGAGACTTGCTTCACTCACTACGTCTCGGGCGACGCAATCTATCAGCGGCGTGAGCCGGGTGGCACCTGGTACGCGTTCAAGCGCTCGCCGTCCGAAGACGCGGATGAGTTCAACAAGCTGGTAGAGGGCAACCGCATCGCGGCTCAGCTGCGCCCGCAGCAGGCGGCGCAGTCGTCGAGCCAACGGAAGCGAAAGTAGCCAGCCAAGGCAATGCGCCCCGCGCGAGGATAATCCAATGAGACTTGAGTTCAGTCTTGTCGCCCTAGCCTGTGTTCTCGCTGCGGCCAACATGGAATGGAGCAGTGCCCAAGCCGATGGCGCTCCCGGCCTCCCGAAGCTCGGTGTCTATGACCCACATCGTCTGCTGAAGGACGAGAAGAATATCGGGATCGAGCACACGTTCGTTTACTGGCAGCAATTCGATCCGCAACAGTACCGGGCCTTTGCCGCCGGCGCAGCCCGGCGCGGTCGCGACGTTATGGTGACGGTCGAGCCATGGACACGGGCCGACAATTGGAAGGACGGTCACTCGACTCTGCTGTCCGATGTTCTTTCCGGTGGTTTCGACAAGGAGATCAAGACGGTCTGTCAGGCCATTGGAGCCTCGAAGGTTCCGTCCATGGTCAGCTGGGGCCACGAAATGGACGAGACGGAGGGGCGCTTCCCTTGGGCCAATCAGGATCCCGAGACATATCAGAAGGCTTACCGGTATTTCGTCGACCAATGCCGTCCGCTTGCTCCCAACGCAAGGTTCGGATGGACTCCCAAGGGAGAGGAAACTCTCGGTGCATATTACCCGGGTGACACTTATGTCGAGTTCATCGGACTGACGCTCTTCGACGTGCAGGCCTGGAACCGGGACCACGGCGACCGTCGCACCTTCGAGGAGAAGTTCAGCGCACTGCACACCCGCGTGGCCGGATATGGCAAGCCGATCGTTCTCGCCGAGTTCGGCGTCGAGGGCGACGATGATTACAGGGAGGCACGGCTCTCCTGTGCGCAGGAACGGATCGGCAAGTTCGCCAATGTGGAAGCCATCGTGTACTTCAATGCGCGGGAAACATGGCGCTGGCCAAAGCCCTATGACCAACCGGACTGGCGCATCACGGACGGCGACTTCTTCCGGTGCAAACCGAAAGCCGTTTCGGCACTGACGCCTGATGCTCTGAGCGGCCTGGTAGTGAAAACCGTCGCACCGGCCGAGTGATCAGCCACCGGACTATCTTGAAACGAAATGCAAAAGGCCCGGGAATGTCCCGGGCCTTTCTGATTTTGCCGTAAGGCAAGAGGTCTTAGTAGGTGCCGAACTTGAAGTTCAGGCCGGCGCGCACGACGCCGAACTCGGCGTTGTCGCGGTCGCCGTAGAAGCCGAAGGCGTCGTTCTTGGTGTCGAGGTT
>JAFAAP010000287.1 GCA_023426505.1 Pseudomonadota bacterium | reverse complement strand
CCGTAGCAGGCCTATCCCTCCTCGCCCTCAAGGGCGAGGGCTCCCGGCCATATGCTGACATCCTCCCCTTCCTGAAGAGAGAGGCTCCTCCCGTGGGCGAGGCTGCACGGCCCGGCTTCACGTGGGTGGGTTCCGGGGCCGACGCTCTGACGAGCGAAGTCGCTCCGCAGGTGAACCGGGCCTGCCGCCCATCAGATCTTCCGTGCCGCCGCCCGATCGGCATGATCCTCAAGGCCACTCAAAGCGCACGCCAACCTCGCCGGCGCCTTGCGGTTCTCGGCAGCGCCATGCCCGCAGCCTGGACACGCCCGGCTGGTGTTCGTCGGATCAACCGCGCTCACCCCTCCGCCGCGCCAGGCGTGCCTGTCCTCCAGCAGGCCGGCGAAGCGGCGTGAGCCACAGAACCGGCGCATCAGCCGGTCCTGGGCGCTGATCGAGCGCAGGTCCAACCTGAAGGCGTTCCGCAGCGTCATAGCTTGACCATTCGATCAAAACAGGAGCAACCCACAGCCGATGGCATCGGCTGGCGCGATCCATCCCCGCCCTGAACGACGGGGCCTTGCGCGCCGACACTTTGTAACGAGGCTCGTGATCTCATCTGTGCTTGTTGCTGCGGTGTTTGAGATCAAGCGGCTTCTCTAGGGAGCCAAGTGGTCTCTGCGACTGCGCAAGCTTCTTGCAGAGACTGCTCCCAGGAGGTTGATCGGCAAAGCCATGGCTGGCCTCGCCACCATCGCTTGGGTAGAGTGGCTTCGGCTCATCCGAGCAGGCGAGGGCGGTACGCATGGGGCACGAGCATCACCACCAGGATCACGACGACCACAGCCATCTCTCCGAGATCGAGCTGCGCGTGCGCGCACTCGAATCAGTCCTGGTTGAGAAGGGTTATGTGGATCCGGCGGCCATCAACGCGCTGGTGCAGACCTATGAGGTCAAGGTCGGACCCCGCAACGGCGCCAAAGTGGTCGCCAAGGCTTGGACCGATCCAGACTACCGCGAGTGGCTTCGAACCGACGCGACGGCCGCGATTGCGTCCCTGGGCTTTATTGGGCGTCAGGGCGAGCACATGGTGGCGGTCGAGAACACCCCGGATCAACACAACATGGTCGTATGCACCCTGTGCTCGTGCTACCCATGGCCGGTGCTCGGCCTCCCGCCGGTCTGGTACAAGTCCGCACCTTACCGCTCCCGAGCTGTGCTCGACCCCCGGGGCGTTCTTGCCGAGTTTGGCGTCCATCTGCCGGAGACGACCCGTATCCGTGTTTGGGACTCGACTGCTGAGGTCAGGTACCTTGTGATCCCGATGCGCCCCGAGGGAACCGAGGGCATGAGTGAGGAGACGTTGGCCGAACTCGTCACCCGCGATTCCATGATCGGCGCCGGTCTCGCCCTGCAGCCGGAGGTCGCCCGATGAATGGGGCCCAGGACCTCGGCGGCATGATGGGCTTTGGCCCGATCAGGATCGAGCAGGACGAGCCCTGGTTTCATGCCGAGTGGGAGCGGCGCGCCTTCGGCCTGACCCTCGCGATGGGAGCCACGGGCAGCTGGAACCTCGACATGAGCCGGCATGCCCGCGAGTCTCTGCCGCCAGCTGAGTATCTCACCTCGAGTTACTATGAGATCTGGACCAAGGGGGTGGAAAAGCTGGTCGTCGCGGCCGGGCTCGTCAGCGACGAGGAATTGAGGCGCGGCAAGGCTCTGGTGGAGCCGGTGCCGATCAAGCGCGTGCTCAAGGCGGAAGATGTGCCCGCGGTTCTGACCCGCGGCGGCCCGACGGATCGCCCGGTTGCGCAGCCGGCCCGCTTCGCAGTAGGCGATCTTGTCTGGACCCGCAACATGCACCCCCAAGGCCACACCCGCCTGCCGCGCTATGCCCGCGGCAAGGCAGGAGTTGTTGAGTTGGTGCACGGCGCCCACGTGTTCCCGGACACGAACGCTCATGGGCAAGGCGAGAGGCCGGAATGGCTCTACACGGTCTGCTTCGCGGGCCGGGAACTGTGGGGCGAGCAGGCGGATCCAACCGTCAGTGTCTCGATTGATGCCTGGGAGAGCTACCTTGAGCCGGCATGAGGAGATTGCCCGCGTGGCCGCGGAGGTTGCGCCGATCCCTCGCGGCGATGATGGTGAGCCTGTCTTCCGTGAGCCATGGGAGGCCCAAGCCTTCGCCATGACGCTTGCTCTCTACGAGCAGGGACTGTTTACCTGGACGGAGTGGGCCGCAGCACTCTCCGCCGCGATCAAGCGAGCTCAGGAGGCGGGGGACTGCGACGACGGCTCGACCTACTATCAGCACTGGCTGTCTGCGATCGAACAACTGGTCAGGGACAAGGGCATTGCAAGCGGACAGGATCTGGCACAGCGCCGAGCCGCCTGGGATCGCGCGGCACACGCAACCCCACATGGGCAGCCGATCCTGCTCGAGAATGATCCGCTCCGCTGATCTGTACGACGCGAAGGCGTTATCGCGCGTGTTGCCTTCTGTGGCTCTCGCAAGCGACTGAGAACTGCAGTCTGACCTGCTTCTGACGAAGCTTCCGCAGCCGCGGCGACTCCGTGTGGCAATGCAGGTCAGGCTATGAAATGGAATGGAGAACTTTGGGGCTGTGCGAAATCCCGGTAGCTGACGTCGTCCCCATGGCTGAAGCCAAGGGGGTCCTGAGCCGCTGTTCAGCGGCGAGAAACGCCGGATGCCAGGATGTCATCGGTCCCGAGCTCGCGGAGCACAAGTTCCAGCGATGGCGAGACCACTGCGGGGTCACGGTCCGCGGGGCGGCCTCCGCCCCGGCCCACCTGAGGCTGGAGGCTTGAACCTCCAAACTGTTGCGGCTGCCGGCCTGATCCGCGTGGATCGCGTCACCGCAGTCACGGCAACCCAGCCGTCATCGCGGCGACCGCGTCACAGACGGCGAGCCGCAGCTCGGGCAGGGCGAGGACGAGCCTCGCTCCCCAACCCGCTCCGACGGGATGCCGACCTTCGCCAGCGCGCTCTCGATCAACCCGAGAGCCTGCTCGAACGACCAGAAGCCGTGGATCCGGCCAGCCCCCTCTGACGAGCCGTGCTTCCCGTCCCGCCGGACTGCGCAGAGCAAAGGAGGATCGCCATGCCGCGGAGAGCTTTTTCAGAACCTCCTGGGCCATGTCGGAAGGCAGCGGCCGATCCTCCGACATGGCTTTCACCAGGGCCTTGCGGTTGAAGCCCGACGGCACGAGAAAGGCCTGGCGACAGCGGTAGTTCCCGGCATTCCACAGGCGCGAGACCCGATCGCCGATCAGCCGGAGCTCACGCTCCGACCGGCGCACGGGATCAAGCCTGATGGTTTCCAAGGACAGAATGCGGGCATAAGTGCTGTTCGCACGGTGGTCAAACGACCCCCAGGCGTTTCCCACAAGCACGGCATTTCCTCCCCAGATCTCAAGACCGCGGCTTCCACGCACTGTGTTTCGGTGAAATTCCTGAACAACGTCGTCGAGCAGGATCATCGGCGCATCAAACGGCTAACCAGACTTGGGCTGGGAATTGTCAGGTTGGCAAGGGTTTGGGGCCCGTGGCGAGGTGTTGGGGAGGAGCGCGACATCCGGTCCGTACCGCGGCTTCCGTCGTCCGGCCGAAATCAGCAGTCAGGGAACTTGGCTCCCCCACTGCTTCAGCATGAGCGTGCAGGACGCTGAGCTCATCGTGGCAGCGCGATCCTGGTCAGCTGCGAGGCCATTTGCGAGTGGAGCCTGCGCTGCGGACGGACCTCTGCCAAGACAACTACGGCGTCGTCCGACACCCGGTGACAAACGGTTTCCGGACAAGGTGTTCGTTCGCATCCGCGGCAACCTGCACGATCTCTGGCGAGGGGTTGATCAACATGGGAACGCAGCCGCCGTGTCGGTCCAGAACTGCCGCAACAAGAAGGTTGCCACGCGCTTCGTCCGCACGCTGCTGAAGGGACTTGCGACGGCCCAGAGGCACCGCGGCCGACAAGCTCGGCTCTTATGGCGCGGTCAAACGCGAGATCCTGCCCGGGGTCGAACAGCGGCAGAGCCGCGACATCAACAGCCGCTGTGAGGTGCCGCACCAACCCACCCGACGGCGCGAGCGCCACCTGGCGGCGGTTCAAGTCAGCCCGACAGGCCCAGCAAGTCCTCGCCACTCACGCTCTGATCCACCACGGCTTCCAGCTCCGCCGCTATCGTCTCTCTGCCGGTGAGGATCGGGCGGCGCGAGCGCGCTATTGCTATCTGGCGCGATGCCACAGGGACAGCGCTGTCAGGCTGATCTGGATTGGCCTGGTAGATGCGCCCACGGCAGAATTGTGTGCTCGGCCTCGAGTTGACATTACCGTCTCATTGCTGGCCTACGCGAAGGCGAAACTGGTAGCCGAAACAGACTTAAAAGTCCCTCGGGCCGGCTTCAGACTGTAGAAGTTCACTTGACAAAATCCTTATGCAACCGGTTACATGGAGCCTCAGTCTGGGAGCTGCGGTATTGACAGGCCCCCCGAAGGGAATGCCTACGATCAGCCAAGTGGCGCAAGCTGCTGGCGTTTCGCGCGCAACCGTTTCGCGGACGTTCACTCGGCCCGAACTCCTGAGATCGGAGACTGTAGAACGTGTTCGCGACATGGCCGAAAAACTCGGCTATGTCCCGAACCAAGTTGCGCGCGCCTTGAGCACGGGTCGCGCGGGTAACATCGCCCTCGTCGTCCCGGATATTGCCAACCCGTTCTTCCCGCCGCTCATTCGCGCCGCACAGGCTCGCGCCGATGACGCGGGCTATGCGGTTTTCCTGGGCGACTCGGACGAGCAGCCGGAGCGTGAGGACATGCTTCTCACCAAGATGGCGGCGCAGGTCGAAGGCTTCATCCTGGCCTCGCCCCGACTTGACGAGGAGAGGGTGCGGACCCACGCGGCACGTCGCCCCCTTGTTTTGATCAACCGGGATATCGAGGGACTGCCACGAATTCTGATGGATGTCAGCACCGGGATCGCGTCCGCCATCGAGCATCTTGCGAGCCTGAATCACCGCCACATCGCCTACGTGAGTGGTCCGCCCGCCTCATGGGCCAACCAGCAGCGCCAGCAGGCTGCCATCAGGACTGCCGAAAAGCTCGGAATTCATCTAACCGTCGTCCCTGCTTATCACCCGAATCACGAGGCCGGCCGAAAGGCGGCCGGTGAACTCGCACGGCGGCCCGTCACGGCGACGGTCGCGTTCGACGATCTCGTGGCTCAGGGGATCATGGCCGGCCTTGCCGATCTCGGTTGGCGCATTCCTCAGGACATGAGCATCATCGGGTTCGACGACGTGCTGGCAGCCACGACCTATCCGCCCCTCACAACGGTTGCAGCGCATAGCGCCGATGCAGGCAGACGGGCCGTGAAGCTGCTGGCGGAATGTCTTAGCGAGGGCAAGGTTCAAGACAAGCGCATCGTCATCCCGACGGAACTCATCGTCCGGGCAACGACAGACCAACCGGCAAGGCGGCCTCACGCCACGTATGCCGAACCACGATCCATCCTACGGCTTAAAGCCCAAAATAAATGCGAGACGGACAGAACGCCGATGAAACTTCACCTTTACCCGACAAAGCCAGCCCTTGGAGAAGCCGCCGCCTCGTTGGGCGCCCAGGCGATCCGCGACGCGATCGCCGCAAAGGGCCGGGCTCACATCATTGTCGCAACCGGCGCTAGTCAGTTTGAAATGCTTGATGCCCTCGTGCGACAGCCAGGTATCGACTGGTCGAAGGTAACAGGGTTCCACCTCGACGAGTATATCGGGATGTCGGATAGCCATCCGGCAAGCTTCCGGCGTTATCTGCGTGAACGGTTCACGTCAAAGCTCCCGACCCTGGGCGCGTTTCATTTTATCGAAGGGGATGCGCCCGATCTGAAGGCGGAGGTCTTACGGATCGGGGATCTGGTCAAGGCGAACCCGATCGATGTGACCTTCGCCGGCATCGGGGAGAATGGACACCTCGCCTTCAACGATCCGCCGGCCGATTTCGATGTGGATGATCCATACATCGTTGTCGAGCTCGATGAGCTCTGCCGACGGCAGCAATTCGGGGAAGGGTGGTTCCCGACATTCGAGGATGTGCCGCAGACTGCCATATCTATGAGCATTCGCCAGATCATGGCCAGCGAGCTCGTCGTCCTGTCCGTACCCGACGCCCGTAAGGCCGGTGCGGTTCAAAAGGCCCTGGAGGGGCCGGTCTCCCCAGCTTGTCCCGCTTCCATCCTTCAACGGCATCCGGCCTGCCACGTGTTTCTCGACACCGCATCTGCCGGCAGGCTCTCATCGGGTTCTCTTCGTGAGGCAGATCGGGACGAGGAGTGAGGCGGACCGGGACAGGTCCGAAGAGAACAATCAGAGGAAGGAGCAACGTCCAATGAGTGCGAAACTGAGAAACAAGTTGAGTGCAGCCGCGTGCCTGGCGGCCGGCGTCGTTCTGGCCACCGGCACCTTTGCCCAAACTCCATCGGCCAAGCCGAAAGCTCCTCTCTCCATCAGCGTCATCGACGTGGCTGGCGATCTCCAGATCAGTCAGCCGGCTCTCGAAAACTTCAGGAAGGATCATCCGGATCTCGTTTCCCGTTTCGTATTCACGAAAGCGACGGCACCGGAGCTTGCTGCAAAGTTGAAGGCGCAGCAGGATGCGGGTCGCGTTGACATCGACTTCGTTCTGACCGGCAACGATGCCTTGGCTGCCGGGATGGAACAGGGGATCTGGCTCGAGATCCTGCCGAAATACCAGGATCGCTTTCCGGACCTGGAGAAGCTTTATCAGCCCGGGGCCTATGCAATGCAGAAGATGGGCCGCGGCCAAGCTTTCGTGATTGACTGGTATCCGTCCGGCCCGCTGCTCGAATATGCGCCGGACCGTGTCAAGGACGTTCCCGATACGGCGGAAGGGCTGCTTGCCTGGTGCAAGGCACATCCGGGAAAGTTCATGTACGCGCGTCCATCCAATTCCGGACCCGGCCGTACTTTCGTGATGGGGCTGCCCTATCTCCTGGGTGACAAGGATCCGATGGACCCCATCAATGGCTGGGAGAAGACATGGGCCTATCTTAAGCAGCTCGACAGCTGCATCGACTACTATCCTGGCGGCACGACGGCAACGATGAAGGAGTTGGGCGAGGGGTCTCGCGACATCATCGCGACCACGACGGGATGGGACATCAACCCGCGCTACCTCGGCATCGTGCCAGAGGAGTTCAAGGTCGCGACCCTCAAAGGATTCCACTGGGTGGGCGATGCCAACTACATGGCGATTCCCAAAGGTGTTCCCCAGGAGAAGGTAGATGTTCTTCTCCAGATGATTGGATACCTCCTCAAGCCGGCGCAGCAGGCGTACATGTACGATCATGGCTACATGTATCCGGGACCCGCCATTCACGGCGTGTCGCTTGAAATGGCGCCCAAGGAAAGCCAGGACACTATCAAGAGGTTCGGCCGGCCGGAATATGAGAGCATGATCGCCAACAATCCGGTCGAGCCGCCGCTCGACGCCAAGCCTCTTGTGGCGATGTTCGATAGGTGGGACCGCGAGATCGGCAGCGCGAAGATGAAGCAGTAGCGTCCTTTCCAGCAACCACTTTTCCATAGGATTATGGGCGGCGCATGCCGCCCATGAGCTATCGTAAGAGCGGAGTTCTCGATGCAGAGCAGGGGTCTCCTCGACCTTCAGGTGAATGGCTTCGCCGGGGTCGACTTCAATGCGACGGGTCTGGACGCGGACGCGCTGGATCATGCTCTTGCGGCGATGCTCGACACAGGCGTGACGACCTGCCTGCCGACGATCATTACGGCGTCTGCCGAGGATCTAGCCAAACGCTTTGCCGCGTTGGACCGCGCGGTGGCCGAGAGCCGGCTCGGCCGCATCATGGTGCCAGGATACCATCTAGAAGGTCCTTTCTTGAATCCGGCGGATGGTTATGCGGGCTGTCATCCCCCGCAGGCCATGACCGCGCCCGACGCTGATTTTGTCTTCGGGCTTGAAGCGGACCTGTCGCGGCCGATCCTCCTCGTGACACTCGCGCCTGAACTGCCGGGCAGCGAGGTATTCATTCGCAAGCTGAGTGGGGCCGGGAAGATTGTGGCCATCGGCCATTCTTCTGCCGATGCGGATGCGGTTGCGACAGCCGTCAAAGCGGGCGCACGTATGTCAACGCATCTCGGCAATGGGGTTCCGCAGATGTTGCATAAACTCGATAACACGATCTTTGCCCAACTCGCCGAGGAGAGCCTGCATGCGAGCTTCATCGCCGACGGCATTCATCTTCCACGACCGGCTCTGAAAGCAATGCTTCGTGCGAAAGGGATTGAGCGCTCCATTCTGGTGTCGGATGCGGTTTCAGCCGCGGCCGCTCGCCCCGGACGCTATTCCTTCGCCGGAATGGAGATCGAGCATGGCACGGACGGCAGTGTCCGAATGCCGGGCAGCCGTTATCTCGCCGGCTCCGCACTGACCTTGGACAACGCCGTGAGCAATGTCGTGCGATGGGAGCTCGCGAGTCCCGAGGAGGCGATCCGGATGGCCTGCGACAACCCTCGCGCGCTACTGGCTCCAGCGTTTAAGGCACATGAATTGACCATGCCCATGGCAGGTTCTGTCACTTGGTCTGAGAACTGGGAGGTTCTGCAGATCGAGTTCGAGGACATCGTGCATTGTCGTCGATAGCGACGAACATGACATCCGGCGAAGGCTGATGAAGAAAACGTCGTCGGTGGGGATACGTTCTACGCTTAACAGACCAGAAGGGGAGAAGATATGGAAAGTCAGCAGAAGCACATTGATCGGCGCAGGCTCCTTGGAGGCGCCGCCGGTGTGGCGGCCCTGGCAGCCACGGGGGTTCGCGCTCAGAGCCTTGCTCTTCCGAAATCACCCGTTGCACTCAACGTCATCGATGTGGGCGGCGCTCTTGCGCTGATGCAGAAAGCCTTTGAGGAGTACCGCAAGGCCAAGCCGGACCTCGTGTCCCGCATCACGTACGTCAAGGCACCGGCACCCGAACTCGCGTCCAAGGTCAAGGCCCAGCAGAACGCTGGTCGCATCGATATCGACATGGTGCTGACGGGAAGCGACGGCCTTGCGGCCGGACTGGACCAGGGCCTCTGGATCAAGCTTCTTCCCACATACGCCGACAAATTCCCTAGTCTCGAGGAGAATTACGAGCCTGCCGCCTTGAACCTGCATCGGGCCCAAGGCCAAGGCTATGGCGTAGTGATCAACTACTATCCGTCCGGTCCGCTCCTCGAATATGCGCCCGAGCGCGTAAAAGATGTGCCGAAAACTGCGGAGGAACTGCTTGCGTGGGCCAAGGCGCATCCCAATCGCTTCATGTACGCCCGTCCGGCCAATTCCGGTCCAGGACGAACCTTCATGATGGGATTGCCTTACATTCTCGGGGATAAGGATCCCATGGACCCGGTCAACGGCTGGGAGAAAACCTGGGCGTATCTGCGCGAATTGAACGGCTATGTCGAATACTATCCCTCTGGAACCACGGCCACGATGAAGGAGTTCGGGGAGGGCTCCCGCGATATCATCGTCTCTACGACAGGCTGGGACATCAACCCGCGCGCGCTCGGCATCGTGCCAAAGAGCGCGCAGATCGGAACTCTCAAAGGCTTCCATTGGGTTTCCGATGCATTCTTCATGGTCGTCCCGAAGGGTGTCGCAGACGAGAAGCTGGCTGTCCTCGTTGACCTGATGGCCTTTCTGCTTAAGCCCGAACAGCAGGCATTCTCCTATGATGAGGGATATCTCTATCCGGGGCCGGCCGTGAAGAACGTACGGCTCTCCATGGCCCCCGAGGAGAGCCAAAACATCATCAAGGAGTTCGGTCGGCCCGAGTATGGAGATCTGATCAGCGGGAATCCGATCGAGCTGCCGCTGTCCCCCGAAAAAATGGTCGTCGCGTTCCGTCGCTGGGATGAGGAAATCGGCTCCAAGAAAGGTAAGTGAAGCGCCAGTCCGGCCTTTGCGATGGGCAACCTTGCGCTGCTCATCGCCAGGGCGCCGACTGATAGGCAATCATCGTGGATGCGGTCATGACTTGCAGTGGCTGGATATCCACCCTTTCGGCACAAGCCTCCAAGGGCAAGAGAACAAAGGATCAGCAATGGATTCGAGGACGATAAGGCTGACCGGGCCCGAACTGGCGGCGGAGATTTCCGAGCTCGGTGCCGAACTGGTCCGGCTTCAGGATCGGGAGGGCAGGGATCTGTTGTGGAGCGGCGACCCGACAATCTGGGCTGGACGAGCGCCCTTGCTTTTCCCCATGGTTGGCCGTGCAAAGGATGATCGTATTCGCGTCGACGGGAGAGACTACGAACTGCCGAAGCACGGCTTCGCTCGGACGTCGCGATTTTCGGTTGTTGAACGAAGGGAAAATGGCTGCACCCTGCGCCTCTCATCAGGGCCCGCCACGCTGACCAGTTATCCATTCGCCTTTCAGCTCAATGTGACATACGAAATCGTGGGCTCGGTCCTCATTAATCGAGCCCTGGTAACGAATGAAGATGAACGGGCGCTTCCGGTATCATTTGGCTTCCACCCGGCATTCCGCTGGCCTCTGCCTTACGGAGCGGCCCGGGAGGCACACGAAATTATTTTCGAGAAGAACGAAGGCCACCAGCCGATCCGACGAGTTCATGACGGGCTGATGACCTCGATCCGCCATCCGTCTCCCGTTGCGGGTAACCGGCTTGCCCTTGCTGATGACCTGTTCGTCGACGATGCCTTGATCTTCCTGTCACCGGCTAGTCGAAGTGTCACCTATGGGGCACCGGGAGGTCCCGCGGTCACAGTCCGGTTTCCGGATATGCCGCATCTTGGGATCTGGACAAAGCCCGGAGCCGGGTATGTCTGTATCGAACCATGGCAAGGCTTCGCCAGCCCTGACGATTTCGCGGGGGAGTTCGGCGATCGCCCCGGAGTTGTTTCCGTCCCTGTTGGAGGAGCGGTGACATTCGTAATTGAGATCGCTGTTTCAGCGAGCATGTCACAGTAGGTTTTGGGGCAGCAGCGCGAAGCCTAAGAGCTGGGGATACCAAGCACGTCAGCCAGGCCGGAAGAATTGCTTCGGGTGGACGTGGGGTCGGTCGCTTGCATGGTCTGTCGCCTCTAAAAAGAAAGAGTTGGCGTCCTTACTCTCACAGAGAGCCGGTCGCCGTTCACCTCCTCATGGCATCTTGAGGAACTGGCGCGGGAGCGTCTTCACAGTGTGACCCGGCCACTGCAGCAAGCGCGTCCTGAGGTGCGCGTCGCCACAGGCCTCGATACCGACCGCGGTCGGCGGCAGCTTCGTGAAGAACGCCACCATGTCGTGCCACCGCAGCTTCTTGCGCAGGACTGGTTCCTCGGCGGCACTCACGCCGTGCTGCTGGAAGATGTGTTTTGATGTATCCATGCCGATGCGAATAATCTGGTCCATGGACGGTGGCCTGGTTTGAGATCTGCAACGACCCCATTCTTGCACAGCGATGCCGTAAGGGGGACAATCCAACACCTATCCTGTGGCCCGCAGAGCAGTCTTCGAAACATTGGCAGACATCACTTCTGTGGCGCTCGCCGCCTAAAATCTGAGCTCTGCTCAGCCCGAATTCGGTCGAATGCCTGTGAACGTACCGATGCCGCCAAGCACCCGCCGGATCTCTCCCGATCGGGAAAACCCGTCGAACGGGAATGAGATCGATCCCGTGCCGGTTCGGGCAGAGTTCATGAGAGGTATGACCCACCGTCGGGCTTGAACGGGCGGTTGCCGGTGCCCTGGCTGCCAGGTGCCGGATCCGGATGGCTAGCCGGATCACGCCTGAGATTCTGCGCCGCGAGCACGACCTCGACGCGGTTGCGCGCGTTCAGCTTCTGCATCAGGACCGTCATGTAGTGCTTGACCGTCCTTTCGGCGATCCCGAGCCTGGACGCGATTTCCTTGTTGGTCTTCCCGCCGAGCAGGAACTGGATGATCTGGTCCTCACGGGCGCTCAGCTTGAGCGCCTGCATGGCGATTCTGCGGACGGAAGCGTTTCGCAGCGCGGTGATCACCTCGCTCGCGAAGTTCTGCGACACGTACATGTCCCCGTCGCTCACGGTCCTCGCCGCCCTAACGAGTTCGTCGGGCGTGCACGACTTGGACACATATCCCCGCGCTCCCGCCTCCAGCGCGTTCACGGCGTATTCCACGCCCGGCGCTGCCGTGAAGACGATAATCTTGGCCCCCGGGTGGTTGGTGGTGATCTCCGAGATCGCCTTGATGGCGTTCCCGGAGAGCGCGAGGTCCAGGATCATCAGGTCGGGCCGATGCCGCCCGGCGATCGCGAGCGCGTCCCGGCAGCTTCCGCCGCGCGCCACCACGGTGAACGTGCCTTGTTCAGCAAGCACGCGCGCCATGCCCTCGACCGTAACCGGATGGACGTCGATCAAGGCAACCGAAACCGATGTCATGGAATGATCCCCATGCATGCCTGGCGGTGCGGGTTGGGACGAACCTCATGATCACAGGCTTGCTCACCCAAGGAGCCTAGTCTCTGAGAGGAACAGAGTCCTCGCCTCGGAGGGGTTACGTCCGCAGCAGGAGGCGCTAACCCTACAGAGGTAGCGGCGCCCATGGGGCCGGACCTTGGTCGGGAGTACCGGATTCCGCAAAGGCTTGTTTCGTTGAGAGAAACGCTGTCCCGGAGCCTGCCAGCGCCTCCTGCCAGCCGGAGCTCACCCCGGACCAAAGTCCCTGCCGACATTGGACTTTCGGATATTGCAGGGAAATTTGTCCTCCATATCCTTGCCGCTCAACGCGGAGCATCGGGGCATGTCGGGATTGGGAGCACGGCTGGGATCGCGTCGCTGGGGCACCACCCTGGAATCTTGGAGCCTGACCCGTCAGTTCGCGGTGACAGGCGGCGCCATCATGCTTCTCGCGATGATCGTCGAAGGGCTGTTCACCGCCGAGGTCGTCTCGAGGAACACGATCAACCGGGAGGCAGCGACGACCGCCCTTTTCATGGACAGCTTCCTCTCGCCCTTAGGCGACCACCTCGCGCGCAGCAACGTCCTGCCCGTGGACAAGCGGGCCGAGTTGGACCGGCTGCTCGACAGGAACGGCTTCGAAACCCGTTTCCCTCACCTCGAGATCTGGAAGGAAGGTGGCCTCGTTGCGTACTCGAGGTCGTCCGAGTTGATCGGCCGCAGGTTCGATCCACCCGCCGGGCTCGTCGCCGCCTTGGCCGGAGAGGTGTCGGCGCGCTACGCCGACCTGGAGGCCGCCGAGCACGCGGCCCGGGGCTTCACCTCCCGCTATCTCGAAATCTACGCGCCCATCCGGGAGCAACTCACCGGGCGGATCGTCGCCGTTGCAGAGATCCACGAGGTGACGGAGCCGCTTGAGCGGCGGCTGTGGTGGCTGCGCCTGCAAAGCTGGCTCGCACGGCTCGGCGCCACCGTCCTGATCATGGCCGGCCTATTCTGGATCGTCCATCGCGGCAACAGGATCATCATGAGCCAGCAGCGCCAGCTCCACGAACGCATGACTGAGGTCGAGAGGACGTCCCGCCACAACCGCACCCTCCGAGAAAGGGTCGAGCGTGCCTCGGGCCGCGTCTCGGAACTGACCGAGCGCTACCTGCGCGGGCTCGGCGCTGACTTGCATGACGGCCCCACCCAGCTGATCGGTCTGGCCGCCCTGAAGGTGGAGCACGTCCGGCGCGCCGGGACGGCCGCCGAGCGGGAGAGGGAATTGCTGGCGCTGGATGGCATCATCGAGGAGGCTAACCGCGATATCCGCGCCATCGCGAAGGGGCTGGTGCTGCCGGAGATCGAAGGACTGCCGCTAGCGGAGGTCGTCAGGCGGGCGGCCCGCGCCCATGAGCGCCGTACCGGAACCGCGGTTGCCGTCCAGTGCGCCGCTGCCGCCCCGCCGCTCCCGCCTGCAGTCAAGATCTGCGCGTACCGCTTCGTCCAGGAAGGGCTCAACAATGCCTTCCGCCACGCTGGAGGCAATGGCCAGGTCGTGAGCTGCGAGTTCGAGGGCCCGGTCCTGTACCTAGCCGTGGAGGACCGCGGGGGGGCGGGTGTGGGCCGCCCGGCCGGGTCCGGTTCTGGCCTCGGTCTCGTCGGGCTGCGGGAGCGGGTGGAGTGCCTCGGCGGCACGTTCCGCGTCGACACGGTCGCGGACGGCGGCACCAGGGTCGAGATGATCATGAACATTGCAGGGGGAGATCGGAATGGTTGAGAGGATTCGTGTCGCCGTGGTCGACGACCATGTGTTGTTCCGGGCCGGGGTGATCAAGTCGCTCGCGCTCGACAGTGCGATCGAGGTCGTCGGAGAGGGGGGATCGGCCGCCGAGGCCGTGCAGCTCGCGAAGCGACTCGCACCCGACCTCGTCCTGCTGGACGTGTCGATGCCTGGGAATGGGATCGAGGCGGCCCGCGAAATCCTCCGGATGCAGGCACCGCCTCGTGTCGCGATGCTGACGGTCTCGGAGGAGGATGACGACGTGATGGGGGCGCTGGACGCGGGTGCGGTTGGCTATCTTCCCAAGGGCATCCGCGCGCCCGATCTGATCGCGGCCGTGAGGGACCTGATGGGCGGGCGCAGCGTCGTGGCTCCCGATCTCGCGCTCCGTGCGCTGACCAACAGGATGCGGGCGGAGGTGAACCCGCTCTCATACCTTTCCGACCAGGAGAGGCGCACCCTGCGCCTCGTCGCATCGGGACTGAGCAACCGCGAGGTCGGCGAGCGGCTGGACGTGCAGGAAAGGACCGTAAAGTATCACGTTACCAACATCCTGAGAAAGCTCAGGGCCAGGAACCGGGTCGAGGCGGCGCTCATCGCCAAGCGGGAGTGGCGTGACCTCGAGGACAGGGCCATGTGAACCGGACGTGGAGGTCGCCGACCGCGACCGGATGCACCGTGCACATCGTCGGGTCGCGCCGGGAGGCCTGGATCTTGGGTCGGGGCCTCTCGGCGCGACCACGCGTTTGCAGGATTCAAGCATCCCGCGATCCCCGTGCGCAGGGCATACCGGGTCCGCATCCGGCCGGCGTGCAGCGAATCCTGCCCGCAGGGGATGTCATGACCGCCGCCACGCGGGCGACAGCGCCCCCGTCACCCAAGGGACGGAATTCCATTCGCCAATGAAGCCCCGATCCCCTGCACCAGCCGCCTGAACGCCCGGCATGATGGTGCCCCCGCTGAGCGGCCCTTCCCAAGGAGAACCTGTACCTTGGTCCGGTAGGAGCCTAGGCCCAGGTACAGGCGAGGGCCTGAACCATCGGCAACAGAATCGTTGCACCTCCAGACGATGCGGGCCGCACCCGCCTTGGGCAGGATCGTCGACGAAATTGCGGACCGGCGGGCGAAGCGGCCCCGGTTGCGGCAAGGAACACCAAAAAAGCCCACGGAGGGAGAGGCATCATGGTCCAACTGGTCAAGCACGACCTGGAATTCATCCTGAAGCAGATCAAGGTCGCCGAGGCCAACTCGGTCGCCCATTCCGGCACCGACGCGAAGCCGCTCACGGACCTCGTCAGCCATCACCTGCTGCCCTACGGCCTGCGCACCGTCAACGGCAGCTACAACAACCTGATCCCCGGCAAGGAGTGGAGCGGCGCCGCTGACCAGGTCATGCCGCGCCTGACCGACTGGCATTACGTCGAGGGCGAGGCGATGCCCGGCGGGCTGCACGGCCCCAACTCACCCGCAGGCACCACGCCTACCCATTACCAGAACCGCGGCAACGTGTACGACTCCGACCCGCGCGTGATCTCGAATCTTATCTCGGACCAGACCATCGGCAACCCGGCTACGATCATCGCCGCACTCACCAACAACGGGTACGCCGATCCTTACGCATTCCTCAGCACGGGCTCGAACATGGCCGTCTACCAGACCGCCGTGGATGCCTACAAGGTCTGCGCCGCGGCCGAGAAGGCCCTTGCCCAAGCTTCGGCCAACGTGATGGTTGCGCAGAGGGTGCTGGCCTCCGCCCCGGAAGACCAGAAGTCCGCCGCGCAGGCCGCGCTCGATGCGGCCAATGCCGCGAAGGCAGCCGCCGAGACGGCCGTGCTCGAAGCCTCTGAGGTGAAGGGCGTCGCCTATGCGGCCATGCAGGAAGCCCTCGGCATCGAGATGGAGGGCGACACGGTCGTGATCCCGAACGTGTCCGCCGACCTCGGCGACACGGCACCGTTCAACGGCTTCTTCACCCTGTTCGGCCAGTTCTTCGATCACGGCCTCGACCTGGTCAGCAAGGGCGGTCAAGGCGTCGGCACGGTCTTCATCCCTCTCCAGCCCGACGACCCGCTCTACGTCGAGGGCAGCCCGACCAACTTCATGGTCGTGACCCGCGCGACCCCGGTGATGGGAGCGGGCGCCGACGGGCAGATGGGCACGTCCGACGACGTCTTCCTCGGCCACCGCAACGAGACCACGCCGTGGATCGACCTCAATCAGGTCTACACGTCCAACCCATCCCACCAAGTCTTCCTGCGCGAGTACGTGCTCGTCGACGGCAAGCCCGTCGCGACCGGGCGCATGCTCGAGGGCGCCAACGGCGGCCCGGCCACCTGGGCCGACGTCAAGCAACAGGCGGCCGAGAAGCTCGGCATCCTCCTGACGGACGCGGACGTGCTGCGCGTTCCCGCCCTGCTGACCGACATGTACGGCGAGTTCGTGCGCGGCGGGAATGGCCTCCCGCAACTGGTGATCGATCCGAATACCCCTCCCTTGGAGGGCAACCTCGAGGATCCCGTGGCCGCCTCGCAGGCCGCATCGGCCGGGCGCGCCTTCCTGAACGACATCGCGCACAACGCCGTGCCGGTCCTGCGTGACCATGACAATGACGCGGCCACGCCCGCCGTGCTCATGCCCGATGCCGATGAAGTCTACAACGGCGGCCCGATCCAGACCGACAACCGCGGCAACAACCTGTTCTACGACAACGAGCTGCTCGACAGGCACGTGATCGTGGGCGACGGGCGCGGCAACGAGAACATCGGCCTGACCTCGATCCACCACGTCTTCCACCATGAGCACAACCGCATCATCGAGGAGACGAAGAAGATCGCGCTCGAGTCGGGCGACCTCGCCTTCCTCAACGAGTGGCTCGCCGTCGACGTGACGGAACTCCCGGCATCCCAGAACGCGTTCGAGAACCTGGTCTGGGACGGCGAGCGCCTGTTCCAGGCGGCCCGCTTCTCGACGGAGATGGTCTACCAGCACCTCGTCTTCGAGGAGTTCGCCCGCGGCATCGCGCCGGACGTGGACCCGTTCCTGTTCTCCAACACCACCACCGTCGACGGCGCCATCGTGGCCGAGTTCGCCCACGTGGTGTATCGGTTCGGCCACTCGATGCTGACCGACACCATCGACATGATCTCGATGAACCCGGACGGCACCGCGTCCCCGAGCGAGATGGGACTGATCGAGGCCTTCCTCAACCCGATCGCCTTCGCAGGGGCCGGGATCGACGCGCAGCACGCGGCAGGCGCCATCCTGAACGGCATGAGCCGGCAGGTCGGCAACGAGATCGACGAGCACCTGACGGACGCGCTCCGCAACAACCTCGTCGGGCTTCCCCTCGACCTCGGCGCGACCAACATCGCCCGTGCCCGCGAGACCGGCGTGCCGTCCCTCAACGAGGCCCGCAGGCAGTTCTACGCCGACACGCAGGACAGCCGCGTCAAGCCCTACGAGAGCTGGCACGACTTCGCGCTCTCGCTCAAGAACCCGGCCTCGCTGATCAACTTCATCGCGGCCTACGGCACCCACGCGTCCATCACCTCCGCCACGACCGTCGAGGCCAAGCGCGACGCGGCCATGAAGCTCATCTTCGGCGACAACTCGCTGGAGGGCGATGCTTGGGAGGCCTTCGAGACCGATCGCATGGCCTTCCTGCACGGCCAGGGCGAGTATGGTGACAACGCCACGGGCCGTCTGGGCGGCCTGAACGACGTCGACTTCTGGATCGGCGGCCTCGCCGAGAAGAAGATGACCTTCGGCTCGATGCTGGGATCCTCCTTCACTTACGTGTTCGAATACCAGATGGAGCAGCTCCAGGCGGGCGACCGGTTCTACTACCTGAGCCGTGTGCAGGGCCTGAACCTCCTCAACGAACTCGAGGCGGACTCCTTCGCGCAGCTCATCATGCGCAACACCAGCCTCGGCGACGGCAAGTCCACCCACGTCAATGGCGCCGCCTTCCAGACGGCGGACCACATCATCGAGATGGATCAGAGGAGGCAGATCGAGGACGATCCGGAGCACACGAACCCGATCCTCCAGGCGATCAGCCCGATGGTGATCCGCAAGGATGTCGATGGGGACGGAACCGACGACTACCTGCGCTACACCGGCAGCGACCACGTCGTGCTCGGCGGCACCGACGGAGGCGAGACCCTGATCGGCGGGGAGGGCGACGACACCCTGTGGGGCGACGGCGGCGACGACAGGCTCGAAGGCGGCTACGGCGTGGACCACCTCCATGGCGGCGACGGCGACGACATCATCACCGACAGTGGCACCGACATCGGCGCTGCCGACGTGATCCATGGCGATGCGGGCAACGACGTCATCAACCCGGGCAGCGGTCTCGATCTTGTCTTCGGCGGCAGCGGCCAGGACTTCGTCTACGGCGGCACCGAGGCCAAGGACATCACCGGCGGCCTCGGCAACGACTTCATCCGCGGCGGCACCGGCATCAGCTTCCTCAAGGGCAACGAGGGCGACGACTGGATCGAGGGCGGAGAGAGCTTCGATACCCTGGCAGGCGAGAACTCCGAGCTGTTCTTCAACTCGACCATCATCGGCCACGACGTCCTGAACGGACGCGGGAACGACAACGACTACGACGCCGAGTCCGGCGACGACATCATGGTCCAGAACGAGGGGATCGAGCGCAACAACGGCATGGCCGGCTTCGACTGGGCGATCCACAAGGGTCACGACCAGGGCGCCGACTCGGACATGACGGTCACCATCTTCCAGAACCAGCAGAACAACATCCTGAGGGACCGGTTCGACCTGGTGGAAGGCCTCTCCGGCTGGAAGCACGACGACAAGCTGACCGGCCGCGAGGTCGTCATGGGCGCCTATGACCAGTTCGGCAACGCCACGCAAGTCGAGGACGGGGCGCCGCTGGAGTCCTACTCCAACGCCCTGCTGGAGAAGAACCTCCACCTGATCGACGGCCTCGCCGACCTCGTGGCGCATCTCGAGCGGACCACCATCGACGGTGCCGACGGCAAGGCCGAGACGGTGGTGATGGGCACGGGTGATGCCTCCGACATCCTGCTCGGCGGCGGCGGCAGCGACACGATCCAGGGCAACGCCGGCAACGACATCATCGACGGCGACAAGTGGCTCAACGTCCGCATCCGCATCTCGGTAGTAGACGACGCGGGCAACGAGACCATCTACACGGCCGACGGGATGGACTCGAAGATCTACCTCGAGACGCAGTACGAGAAGGGGGCGCCGGTCGCCGGGGCGGTGGCGCAGTTCGGCGGCAAGACCCTCCAGCAGACGATGTTCGACCGGACCCTCAACCCGGGCCAGCTCTCCATCGTCCGCGAGATCGTGGACGGCGGGCAGGAAGGCGACATCGACACCGCGGTCTTCTTCGACGTGATGGCGAACTACACCATCACGCGCAACGAGGACGGCAGCATCGAGGTCGAGCACAACACGAACGTGGAGGTCACCGATCCCCCGGTGGTGGGCGGCGACGAGCGGATCAGGACGGACGGCAAGGACCGCCTGAGCAACATCGAGGTGCTGAAGTTCGCCGACGGCGAGATCCGGTTCCAGAAGCCCGAACTCTCGCTGCACGCGTTCGAAGACGGCCAGTATCTCGATCAGTTCGGTTCGGGGAGCTACACGAACTCGAACGGCGAGACCCCGTGGACCACAGCCTGGCAGGAAGAAAGCGACCCGTTCACGACCCCGACCACGACCGGCACGATCCGGATCACAAACGGGGCGCTCCAGTTCCACGAGAACCAGGGCGGGGCGGCCATCCAGCGCAGCCTCGATCTCGACGGCGCGACGTCCGCGCGGCTGTCCTTCCGGATCGAGGAGGCCAACCTTGATGCAGGCGAGACGGTGCGGGTCCTGTTCTCGGCAGACGGCGGAACGCCTGTCGAGGTGGACACCATCACGGGTGCCACCAACACGGTGCCCAGCAGGACCATTGACCTGACGGGACCGTTCGGCCCGAATGCCTTCATCCGCTTCGAGTCGGACGGCTTCGCCCGGAACACCGGACAGGCCGAGTCCGTACGGATCGACAACGTCGCCGTCTCGTTCGTGAAGCCGGCCGCGGAACCGTCGGTGAACTACGCGACGACCTTCACCGAGGGCAACACGACCGGAGTGGCCATCGCGGACCTTCCCGGGATCGTGGACAACGATGCCCAACTCGCCTCGGCCAGGATCGTGCTCACCAACAAAATGGACGGGGACGAGCTGGTGATCGGCCAGTTGCCGGTGGGCATCGCCCGCGAGATCGACACCTCGGTGCCGGGCAAGATCACCGTGACCCTGACGGGCTTGGCCTCGCTGGCGGCGTACCAGGCGGCGATCCAGGCCGTGACGTTCCTGAGCACGTCGACACAGCCCAGCACCGAGGCCCGCGTGATCCATGTCACCGTCAACGACGGCTTCCTCGACAGCAACACGGCGGTGACCACGATCAACGTCGTCGCGGTGAACGATCCCCCGGTGGTGCTCAGCGACAGCGTCATCACGAACGTTGGGGCAGGCACGCCCTTTATCGTTCCGGAATGGGCGCTTCTGGCCAACGACCGCGACCCGGAGGGCAATGCCCTGGACGTAACGGACGCAAGGGTCCTGAACGGGCTCACCTCGGTCTCGCTGACCCAGAACCTCGGTTCGGTGACGGTGACCGACAACAGCGTGGCGGGCGGCACGTTCGAGTACACGGTGAACGACGGCTCCGGCGCCGCGAACGCGACCTCCAGGGGTACGGTCACGGTCAGCCGGGTGAACACGACCGCCCTCAATGGCACCGCAGCCGCCGACATCATTGTCGGCAACGATGCCGCCAACAACATCAACGGTGGCCGGGGCAACGACCTGATCTTCGCGGGCGGCGGCAACGACACCATCACCTGGAACGTCGACACCAGTACCTTCGGCAACAACGAGATCGGCAACGGCGGCCGGGACTTCGTCGACGGCGGGGTGGGCACACTCGACCGCTTCATCGTGAACGGCGGCCCAAGCACCGAGACGTTCACCGTCTATGCCCGGGCTGAGGCCATCGCGGCCGGGTTCACCGACCTCAAGCCTGACACGGAGATCGTAATCACGCGGCGGGTCGGGAACACCACCTCGGTGATCGCGGAACTCGACAACATCGAGGAGATCACGATCAACACCGGGCCGGGGAACGACACGGTGCGAACCGTGGGCGACTTCAGCCCGACCAGCCTCAGCTTCAACACCATCACCATCAACGGGACGGCAGGGGACGACACCGTCGACATCTCGGCCCTGGCTTCGGCGCACCGGATCTACTTCCGCTCCAATGGCGGCAACGACACCATCGTGGGCACCCTGCGCCCGCAGGACGTGGTCGTGCTTCCGAACGGCGCGGCGGCGGCGGACTACGAGGTCACCACCGACGAGAACGGCGTGACCACGATGACCAGGGACGGCCACAAGCTGACCTTCGTCTGCGAGGACGGATTGCCGCAGTTCGGGTCCGATGACGGCTACGATGACGAGGAGGACACCCCTCCCGGCAATGGCGGCGACACCGGCTCCGACGACGACGAGGGTGAGGATGACGACTCCTGCGGCCACGACGAGGGCGACGGTGCCGGAACGGGCAACAACGGGGGCGGCACCACGCCTCCCGTGACCCAGCCCGATACCTCGGCCGGCGCGCCGATCGCCGGAACGAACGGCACCGAGGTGCTGGTCGGAACGGCCAAGGGCGAGACGATCATGGCCCTCGACGGCAACGACAACGTGGTCGCCGGGGCCGGGGCCGACGTCGTCCACGGCGGCAACGGCAACGACTTCCTGAGCGGCGAGGCCGGGCGGGACGTCATGTTCGGCGGCGACGGCGACGACACGATGCTCGGCGGCAGCGATGCCGACATGCTCTACGGCGATGCGGGCAACGACCGCGTCTTCGGCGACGACGGCAACGACATGATCGATGCCGGGGCGGGCAACGATACCGTCTACGGCGGGGCCGGGAATGACCTCATCGTGGCCTCGGCAGGCGACGGCAACGACGTCTACCACGGCGACGACATGATGGGCGGCACCGGGATCGACACGCTCGACATGTCGGCGATCACCGCCAACATCACGGCCAACCTCGGGGGCAACGGCGCCAGCAGCGGCACCGTGTTCAGCAGCCAGAGCGGCACTGACACGATCTGGGGCGTGGAGAACATCGTGACCGGATCGGGCAACGACACGATCACGGCGAGCCACGCGGTGAACGTGATCGACGGCGGCGCGGGCAACGACGTCTTCCGCTTCCTGTCGGCGGCCGACGCCAACGGCGACACGATCCTCGGCTTCCAGCCGGGCGACCGGATCGACCTCTCGGCGATCGACGCCAACGGCGGTGCGGCCGGCAAGCAGGCCTTCACCTTGGCGAACGGCTCGTCCTTCACCGGCCCGGCCCAGCTCGTGATCTCCCACGAGACCCGCGATGACGGCGAGTACACCGTCGTCAGCGGCAACACCACCGGACCCGACGCGGCCGAGTTCAAGATCAGCCTCAAGGGCAGCCACGACCTGAAGGCGTCCGACTTCGTCCTCTCCTAAGCCCCCCACGGGAGGGACGACGGCTGGCGGGCCATCCGTGGCCCGCCAGCCATCCCCAACAACGACAAGACCACCAGCAGGGACGGACCAATGCGCGGCACCAGTTTCACCTCGGCCCAGAAGCGGAAGGCAGCGGAAAAGCTGACGCAGGGCCTTCGAGGCATCATCATCTTCCTCTTCTCGGTGTCCGGCATCATCAACGTGCTCGCGTTGACCGGCTCCTTCTACATGCTCCAGATCTACGACCGAGCCCTGACCAGCGGCAGCATCCCAACGCTCCTAGCCCTTTCTGTCCTCGCCGTCGGCCTCTACCTGTTCCAGGGACTCTTCGACGTGATCCGGTCGCAGGTGCTCGTCAGGGTCGGCGCTCGGCTGGACAAGCGCATCGCTCCCCTCGCGCACCGGGTCGCCATCGACATGCCCCGCTTCGGCTTCTCGACCTCCGAGGCGCTCGAGCGCGGCCGCGACGTCGATACCGTGCGCGGCTTCCTCGGCGGGCAGGGCCCGACGGCGCTCTTCGACCTCCCGTGGATCCCCCTCTACCTCGCCTTCGTCTACTTCCTGCACCCGCTGCTCGGCGCCCTCGTGCTCGGCGGTGCCGTCGTGCTGACGATGCTCACCGTCGCCACCGAGATCATGACCCGGCGGCTGGCCTCCTCCACGCACCAAGCCGCCATCGAGCGCAACGCCATCGCCGACTCCAACGCCCGCAACGCCGAGATCCTCAAGGCCATGGGCATGGCTCCGCGTGCGGTCGCCCGGTTCGACAAGGCCAACGCCGAGCACCTGAGCCTCCAGACGAGGACCAACGACATTAGCGGCACCTTCGGGGCCGTCTCCAAGGTTCTGCGCATGATCCTGCAATCGGCCACGCTGGGCCTTGGCGCATACCTGACGATCCAGGGCGAGCTGTCAGCCGGGGCCATCATCGCCTGCTCCGTGGCATCGGCCCGGGCATTGGCTCCGGTGGACCAGGCCATCGGCAACTGGAAGGGCGTGGTCGCAGCCCGCACCGCCTTCCAGCGCCTGAAGGAGACGGTGGTCGCGCTGGCCGACATGGATGAGCCCCTGGCGCTGCCGGCCCCCAAGAGCACGCTCCAGGTGGAGCGGATCACGGTGGCCGCCCCCGACTCCGGCCGGGTGCTCCTCAGCGACGTGGAGTTCCACGTCAAGGCCGGGCAGGCGCTCGGCATCATCGGCCCGAGCGGCGGCGGCAAGACGACGCTCGTGCGCGCTCTCACAGGCATCTGGCCGGTGCTGCGCGGCAGCGTCCGCCTCGACGGGGCCGAGCTCACCCAGTGGAAGGACGAGGATCTGGGCCGCCACGTCGGCTACCTGCCGCAGGACGTGTCGCTGCTCGACGGCACCGTCGCCGAGAACATCTCCCGCTTCGACGCGGAGAACGACTCCCGCGCCATCGTGGCGGCGGCGCAGGCCGCAGGCATCCACGAGATGATCGTGCGCCTGCCCGACGGCTATCGCACCAAGCTGGGCGCGCAGGGAGCATCCCTCTCGGCCGGGCAGCGCCAGCGCATCGGCCTCGCCCGCGCGCTCTACAAGGATCCCTTCCTGGTGGTGATGGACGAGCCGAACTCCAACCTCGACGGCGAGGGCGAGGCTGCCCTGACGGAGGCCATCAAGACGGTCCGTGCCCGTGGTGGCATCGCCCTCGTGATCGCACACCGCCCGAGCGCCCTCGTCGCCGTCGACCTTGTCGCCGTCATCCAGAACGGGCGCATGACCGCCTTCGGCCCGAAGGAGGAGATCATTGGCATCCGGGAGACGGTGAACGCGGCGGCCGCCCGGACGATGGCACCCGCACCCGCATCAGCACCTGCAACCGCGAGGGCAATGGCATGATCATCGACGTCAAGGGCGCCAAGGGCGGCGGGCAAGCCAACGAGACCGAATCCCGCCAGCGCTACGAGCTGAAGGAAACCAGACTCTCGAGGATGCCGTTGGCATTCGGGGCCTTGGTGCTCGGCATCGCCGCCTACCTGAAGAGCGCCATGCCGAGCTGGGGACGTCTTCCTGACGAGGACAAGTCCCCCATGCCCCTTGGGAAAGACGGGAAATCACACCTCAAGCTCGTCGATGCTGGGATGATGTCGGCCCCGCTGGAGCCCTTGGAGCAGGGTGATGCCCAGCCGGAGGAGGACCAGCCAGGGCGGATCGGGTCGGGCACCTTGTTCGACGGGCTCCTCCCCGCGCCGACGTTCCTGATGGTCGACTCGCCGCCGCTCCAGTTCCCGGAGCCGTTCCTCGGGCGGATGGACATCAGCAGGCATGCGAGATTTGAGGGGGCGTTCCTCGCGTCGAACGACAACGTCGCTCCCGCGCCCATCACGGGAGGACACCCCGGTGCAAGCATCGGTGGAGGTCCAGGGCCCAGGAGCGACGCGCCCGTGGACAAGCCTCCGGGGGATAACACGGGAGCGGACAAGGGCGGGGAGGACGGTCCGAGGCATTCGAGCCCGATTCCGAGGCCACGGGAGGACAACGGCCCCAGTCACTCAGACCCGATCCCGAAGCCGCGGGAGGACGCCCCGCGGAAGCCGGTCAACCGTGCCCCGCAGGCGAGCGGGCCCGTCTACCTCCGCGACGTGGCCGGTTGCGCAGCTGTCCTCATCGGACTGTCGGAGCTACTGGCGAATGCATCGGATCCTGACGGGGACACTCTGTCGATCGGGAACCTGAAGGTGTCGTCGGGCACCATCACGTGGACCGGCAAGGGCTGGCTCTACAACGCAAGCGGCCTCGGCCCCGTGACGGTCACGTACGAGATCACGGACGGGAAGGCCACAGTTGTCCAGCATGCCTATTTCTCGGTGGTCAGAAGCCCGGTCATGGGCACGGACGGCGACGATGTCCTGCTCGGCACCGCATGCGGCGACGAGGTCAAGGGGCGCGCTGGCAACGACCTGATCGATGGGCGTGCTGGGGACGACCACATCGACGGAGGCTCGGGGGATGACCACATCGTCGGCGGGGCGGGCGACGACATCCTCCGCGGCGGGGACGGCAACGACGTGATCCTCGGCGGGGCGGGGGACGACCAGATCTCCGGCGGCGAGGGCGACGACCGTTTGTTCGGCGACGACGGCGACGACACCGTCTTAGGAGACGGCGGCGACGACCAGGTCCACGGCGGCAGCGGCAACGACGCCCTGTTCGGCGGGTCCGGGAACGACCTCGTCAGCGGCGATGCAGGGGACGACATGATCGAGGGCGACGCGGGCGATGACAGCCTCCGCGGCGGCGACGGCGACGACGTGCTCTCGGGCGGAGACGGCAACGACCTGATCGAGGGCGGGACGGGCGCCGACCTCCTCCTCGATGGCGCGGGGCGGGATACCGTGTCCGGCGGGGAGGGCGCCGCCCAAGTCGTCGTCGCCCGCGCCGATGACGGTGGCGTGTGCGCCGGCGGGGCCG
>JAFAAP010000192.1 GCA_023426505.1 Pseudomonadota bacterium | reverse complement strand
GATGGCTGGAAGACACTCACGCAAGCATCAGCCGCAAAGGAGACAATTGACCTCGCCGCCTGACCCAATACCATGTTCATGCCGGAGATCGCGCCACCCGAATTTCAACACAGCTCGCGACGGCACCAGGCTGACGGCGGGCGCGGGTGATTTCGGTGTTTGGGTGTGGGGATGGAACGCCTCGCCGCGCCATGAATTCCCTTTGGGATATGGCGACAAAGCCACTCAGGAGGAGTTCGCCCGATGCCAGACCGCACGCAGGATGGTCAACAGCCCGAGGCTCTACGTTCCCTGAAATCTGCCGCGAAGGCGGGGAGCCGGAAACCGCAGGAGCAGGGCCTTGAAGCTCGCGGCGACACCGCGCCAATCCCAACGTCTCTAGAGCAGGAACAGGACGCCGCCGCGAAGGTGCTCCAGGAGGGAGTCGAGAAGGACTCGCAGGGGATGGAGGACGCAACCCGGAAAGCTCCTCAGCGATAGGCCCCGAAATCTAGCCCTTCCCAGCTACCACCGGGGAAGCCTCCATGCCGGTGACGCATCGGGCTTGGTGGTTCGAACCCGCCTCGAGGAGCAGCAATCTTGCGGTCGGCCCTAGACGACAGAGGATGAGGTTATGACCAGCCATGAGTGAGGCGTTCTCCCTGTGAGACAGAATTGGGCCTAGGGCCGATGCGCGTACCTGCGAACATTCGGCCCGGGGCAACTTTTCACCTTCTGGCCACCCAACGAACGTTGGCTCATGACCGCCAAAGCGGACCAAGTGCTTACCTCTCAGGAGTGCCAAGACTGAATCTTTCATCAGGTCACCGCGATGCGCTCACGCAAGTCGGACCTTGTTCCCGGCTCCAACATCCCCGGCACGAGTTTCTGCCTTCTACCAATGGGCCAGTCGATTCGAGGAAGGATGCCGTTCTCTTAGTCCCAGACTTGAATGCGCATGCAGCCCTCACGGATTCTGTAGGCAGCGCTCCCAACCGGATGCATTTACTCCCGCAGGTCGACGTGGTTCAGGTGTTTCGGTAGGCGAAGAAGTCGAAATCCGCCGGCAAGGCATGCCCGGTCAAATCGTGCGCAGCCATCCCGACGAAGGCTCCGGTAAACGACCCGTGGGCGCCTGGTCCGGCCTCGTCGGATAGAACCCCTGCATCCAGGACGGGGCCGATTGGCGTCCAGTTGACGCCGTCCTCGGACCACCGGAACCGCAGCTCCGCCAAGTGGACATCGACTCCGAGATGAATGCGACCTCTCGCCGCCAGGGGCAGGTCGCTTTCCAGGGCATAGGCCAGCAACGCATCCGGCTGATCCCCCAGGCACGAGATGATCTGAAGCACGCGTCGCTTGTGATCGTCGGCGGAGATGGCGAGATAGTGAAAGCGGGCACGATCATAGTAGCAGATCAGACCGGCAAGCTGCTGATAGGTTTCCGGCTTGAACTCCACCGCCGTCTCGGCCGAGTAGCTCCAAGCCGTCTGACGGCGGGCCACCAGCGCCTGCTCGAACCAGCTTCCGATCGACTCACGCCCGTAGAGCCGGAGATGACCGGGGCGGGCTGTCAGCGAGAAGATGCGTTCCGGCTCTGGTGTCCGCAACCATTGGAATGCAGATGGAAGTGCACCGTCATCGAAATCGTGCCGCTCGGGCTCGGGCGGGAGCGGATGCGGTGGGAGCTCCGGTCCCGCGACTTCGACCGCAGGCACCTGCCCTCCATGCGCCAGATAGAGCCAGCCGTCCTCTCTCCAGACCACCCGCTGAATGGCGGTTTCCCGGCCTAGCGGCGAGCGCCTCGTTCCCGGCAAAGGGCGGCTGCATAGATGAGTGTGGAAGACCTCGCCCGCCGGTGTCTCGACATAGAAACCATGGCCGGCTCTCTGGAGCGGCGCATCCGGAGCGTCCTTGCTAGTGATGAGATGCGTATTGGGGTGGAGTTCATAAGGACCATCGATGGTTCTGGATCGCGCCATTGTGACGGCGTGATTGTAGGCGGTCCCGCCCTCGGCCACAGTGAGATAGTACCAGCCGTTGCGTTTCCAGAGATGGGGCCCTTCAACAAGCCCCAGCGGGCTACCCTTGAAGATGTTCTTGATCGGTCCGAGGAGGCGCCGTTCGGCAGGTGAATATTCCTGGAGGAGAATGCCATCGAACGAGCTGCGGCGCCGACGATGATCCCAGACCATGTTAACGAACCACTTCCTGCCGTCATCGTCATGGAACAACGAAGGGTCGAAGCCTGAGGAGTTCATGTAAACCGGATCGGACCACGGGCCTTCGATGGCAGGTGCAGTGACGAGGTAGTTGTGCGTGTCCTTGAAGTTGCCAAGGCGCCGCTTCACGTCGGTGTAGATCAGCCAGAACAGGCCGTCCGCATAGGTCAGGGCGGGTGCCCACACGCCACAGCTGTCAGGATTTCCGCGCATGTCGAGCTGGGACTTGCGATTGAGCGGGCGGCCGACCAGCCGCCAGTTCACAAGATCGCGGGAGTGGTGGATCTGCACGCCTGGATACCATTCGAACGTTGAGGTGGCGATGTAGTAGTCATCGTCGACCCTGCAAAAGGCGGGATCGGGGTTGAAGCCTGGCAGGATGGGATTGCGGATGGTCGTCATGGGCCTTTCCAGTGAGTTGCTCCGCACTCGGAAGACACGGATGTAGCATGCTGCAGCCGCATGAACGTCTCAAGCCCGTCGATTTCCTGTCCATGGGAAACGCTTAAGGTCCGCTTGGGTTACGGACTAGCCTTCAGCTTGGCCGTGCAGAGGGCCGGAACTCAGCGACTGCGGAAGTTCGGCTTTCGTCTGCTTCATGCCAAGAGTTGCTGTTGGACCAGCACTTGGAGTGGACGTCCGAGCATCGCGATATTGGAACAGGGTCTCGGGATTGACACGGAAGCAGGTCAGGCCGCACAGGGTGTATGGCGCATCGGGAGACGGTTTTGGTTAAGCGGATCGGTTCAACGGCTTGGCGTGTTCAGGTCTCGGATGACGGTGTGATTGTAGTCTTGGGCATTCGCACAGATACGGGCCGTGAATATGAAGTTCTTCTTGGAACGGTGGACTCCACGCCTATCGTGGCCGACCTTCTCAACGAAATGGTGCGAACCCACCAAGGGAAGCCGCCCAGGACCTTTGCTCCAGATGCCGGGCCAAACCATGCGAAGAGCGTACCGGTGCAACCACTGAGCACACGGATCGACCGCGATGGTGAAAAACCCGTTTTGGTCCTCGATTTTGGCGGAACGGTCCTGAAGGTGGCAATCAACCCCGCCGAACTGCAACAGGCCCTGATGGCGAGTGAGGCTTGAGACAAGGTAATACAGGATGCCCGGATTCGCCTGTGGCAGATGGGCACCCAGGCTGAGCAGACCGCCCTTAGCCTCAGGTTCAAGGATCCTGGCTGCTTCAACTGGTTCTTCAAACGATACATTGGCATGCCCCCTGCGGCCTGCAGCCGCCAGATCGGCGCCCAGCGAAGGCACTGAAAGCTCATGGGCCGCATGGGCCTTAGCCATAATTCTCTGGCAAGTTCATCCTCGGGATCTTCATGTGTAGGGTCTGGGGACATCATTTCAGCTGAGCCAGGGCGGTATCCAGCCGGTAATCGGCAATCCTGATGCGCTCGCGGCTGCCGTCGTAGGCCGCCTCGACAGCTTCGCCGAGCGGAGTTTTGTCGA
>JAFAAP010000114.1 GCA_023426505.1 Pseudomonadota bacterium | reverse complement strand
GGCGGCGCACGGTCGTGTTGGGCCGCTCGGCGGCCGCCGACTGGCGCGAGGCGCTCGGGGCGCTGCCGCCAAGCGATGGCGGCGGAGGCAGTGGGTCGCGCGGGAGGACACCTTGAGGCGCGCCCGTGTTGCAGCCGGCCAGGGCAAGTCCAGCCAGGACCAGGACGGGGATCGACGCCTTCATACCCATTGTGTTGCTCCATGCATTCCGAAGCGGAACCTAAGCCATAAGGGCCAGAAGTCGAGTCTCTTGTCCCGCATCTTCTCCGGGCCTCCGGATGGAACCCGGTCCCACCCGTCGATGCTTGTTTCTTCGCCGTGATTTGCCACAATCGCCCGAATGGGGAAGGGTGCCCAGGCGCCTGTGGGATCAGCTCACCGTCCGGTGAGGTCGTGCCGGTGGAGACGAGAGGGAAAGATGAAGTGTAGCGCGCGCGGAGGCGAAGTGTTCGAGGCAGGGCATGCCGGCCTTCTGGCGGGAGCGCTCATCCTTCTCGCGGCCTCCGCTGGCGCGGCGGAGGCGAAGTGCCAGGACAGTCCGGGACCCGGCGTCGACTGGTCCGGCTGCTCGAAGGCCCGCCTGATGCTCGCAGGGGACGACCTGAGCGGCAGCAACTTCTCCCGCTCCCTTCTCACGCTCAGCGACTTTGCCGGCTCGAAGTTCGTCGGCGCGAAGCTGACCGAGACTGAGGTCAGCCGCACCCGATTCGAGAGAGCGGATCTTTCGCAAGCGGATTTCGCCAAGTCGATCGGGTGGCGGGCCAATTTCGGGCAGGCCAATCTCGCCGGCGCCAGCTTCTCGTCGGCGGATATGAGCCGCTCGAATTTCGCTCAGGTGAAGGCGGCCGGCGTGAGCTTCTCCAAGGCCGAACTGAACCGGTCCGACTTCAGCGGCGCCGATCTTTCCGGCGCCGACATGTCGAAGGCGGAGCTTGCGCGCGTCATCTTCCAGAATGCGAACCTGTCGGGCGTGAACTTCAGCTACTCGAACCTATCCCGCGCCCGTCTCGCCGGAGCCGACCTGAGAGGCACGAACTTCACGCGGGCTTATCTTTACCTGACTCAGATCGGCGGCGCCGACCTGAGCGGCGCGACCGGGCTGACGCAGGCCCAGGTCGATATCGCCTGCGGCACGAGCGACACGAAGCTGCCCTCGGGGCTGACAGCGCCGTCTTCGTGGCCCTGTGCCGAGGAGGCCGACTAAGCGCTTTTGGGCGATGTGGATCCTGATCGTCATCAGGAGCGCACTGCGCGGATGAAGGAGCCGATTCCGCTTGCGTGGAATCGGCTCTGCTCCGTCAGAGAACGAAGTAGCCCTTCGACAGGGTATGGATGCCTTTGAGAGCGATGGAGAAGTCCGCCACGCCGTCGCCGTTCACGTCGCCTTCAACGACCGTGAAGCTTTCGAGCTTTTCGTACCGGAGTTCTCCGGCCTTGGCCCCGAACTCCTTGGCGCCGATGAAGCTGAAGGCCTGATTGCCTTTGCGCGAAAGGTTCGCGTCGATGGTCGACAGGTCGATCCTGTCCTTCTGCCGGGTCGAGAAGTCCATGATGAAGTCGCAATCGTCCGAGGTCGGGCCGGAATCCCGGATGGACTTGAACACGAAAGTGTCGGCGCCCGTGCCGCCATAGAGCGTGTCGGCGCCGCGGCCGCCGGTGATCTTGTCGTTGCCGCCGAAGCCTTCGAGCCTGTCGTCCGCCCTGCCGCCCGTGATCTGGTCGTTGCCACGCAGGGCGGCCTTGTACAGGGCCATGTCGTCCCGGGTGCTGTAGGTGCTCGCCGCCTTCACGAGCGCCGTGGCGGAGAGATTCATGCCCGAGATCGAGCCGAGGAGCCTGCCGTTCTCATAGTTCGCATAGCTCGTGACCGTGCCGCCGGTGGGAACGCCATCGGCATCGTAGGTGAAGCCGGAACCGTGGAATTCGTCTCGCGTCGAGCGGCTTCCGTAGTAAGCGATGAAGCTCGTGTAGGTCGTTGTGTAGCTCGATCCGTAAGTGACGTTGCTGAGGTTCAGAAAACTCAGGTCGAATCCGTAAGAACCGTTCCAGGTCAACTTTGCCATGACTGTACTCCCCCTTGGCCACGCGGCTAAAGATCTTGCCGCTCACCGGGAGCAAGGAGCATCCGGGCCGTTATGCGGATTTCCTAACGTTGCGGCAGGTCTGCAACACGACTTCAGGACTGTCGTTCGGGCACCGGTCCTGCCGCCGTCACGCCAGCTCGGGATCGGGCTGGGAGGCGAGGATCTTCTCCCAGCTGCCGCCGTCCCGGATGTACGGGCCCTTGCTGGTGAGGGCGACGAGCCGTCCGTCGTAGGTGGTGAGGGAGATGAGCTCCGCGTCCTTGGGCAAGGGGAGCGGCTGGACGATGCCGCGGAGGCTGAGCAGGACGCGGCTCTGGCCGCTGGCGCCCGCGGCATGATCGAGCGGCTCTTTCATGTCCTGCTGCGGCGGCGGCGCGATGTCGAACGAGCCTGCCTGGATTTCGGCCAGGGAGATGGCGCGGGGCATGCGAGGCTCAGGGTTCATGCAAATCCTCTCGTGGCGACCGGGTGAGGCTTCGGAGCCGCCGCCTGCGTCTTCCCTCGTGCCGCAAGACGGGTCGAGGTGGGCGAAACCGGACGGCTTCAAAGGTTAATATCGGTTTACCAATTCAAGCTTGCCTCAAGCCTGCTGCGAGCCTTGTCGGCAACGGCGCGGCCAGTGAGTCGCGTGGGGGGAGTGCGCAAGAAGGAGTAATCACTTCGGCAAGTTGTCTATAAATTCTCTTTCGGGGATTACAGTCACAAAGAATAAAAATCGGCATATTCCATAGTATTTTAGCATCATTTTCTTAAGTCGATAGCGTTTCGAAGCTTGGCGCTTAGGGATTAGTTCCAGAGGATGCCGCATTTTGAACAAATGCGATTTCGTAGCTTGCCCGCGGCATCCGGTCCCACACTGGCTGCTTTCCACAACAAGCGACGGATCAAGCCCGATGATTATTCTGCCTTCTCAATGGACACCGAATACGCGCGACTACGACGTGTTCGTCATGGACAACAGGCAATGGGTCGTCGATGCCGAGAAGTCCTGGAGCTTCTCATCGCCCGACAACAACACGCTGCGGTTCGAGGTCCGGAAGGGCGATCAGTTCTCGGATTCCGCATGGACCGATCCGTGGGGCGTCGAGCGCGCGGAGATCAACGATACCGCTCGATACTCCACGTCTCAGGAAATCGGCGTGGCCTATCAATTCATGATCGAGCCCGGCCCGCACAACACCGCCCGATGGCTGGTGATGGGGCAGCTACATTCCAACACCAGCGGATCGCCGCCGATCGAGATCAAGCTCGAGGGCAACGACAAGATGGTGATCTACGGAAACTACCAATCATCGTCCGGCAGCGTGGTTTACCAGAAGCTGTTCCAGGACACGCAGGACCTGGTTCGCGGCAAGTGGTACACGATGAAGATGCTGGTCAAGATCGACGCCTATGGCGGCGGCTACGTTGACGTCTTCCGCGACGGGCAGCAGATCGTCGACTACAGCGGCAAGCTCGGTTATCTCGGCCAGACGCAGACCTACTGGCGCGAGGGGATCTACCGCGCCACGCCTTCGTCCGGCGAGACCATCGCGATCAACTACAAGAACATCGACATCGAGGTCGGCTCCGGCGCGCGCTCCGTCTCAGCCGGCTCGACCACCAGCCCAAGCCCGGACCCCAGCCCGAGCCCGACGCCGACCGGGAGTACGCTCGCCACCTGGAACGGCGAGAAGTTCGTCGGCGGCTGGGCCGACAACACCATCTACGGCACGTCGGGCAACAACATGCTCTACGGCAAGACCGGGAACGACACTCTGACCGGGGGAGGCGGCAAGGACGCCTTCGTGTTCGACACGCAACCTGGCTCCACCAACCAGGACACGATCAGGGACTTCAACGTCGCCGACGACACGATCGTGCTGGAGAACGCGATCTTCACAACCCTTCAGGCGGGAAGCCTCCCGTCCGGCGCGTTCTATGTCGGTTCGCGCGCCCATAACGGAGACGACCGGCTCATCTACGACAGCGGCACCGGCGCGCTGTACTACGATGCCGACGGCTGGGGGAGCTCAGGCAGCGTCAAGATCGCCACCCTGGCGGCCGGCCTGAAGATGACGGCCGCGAACTTCTACATCATCTGATCCCGCAAGCGGCGCGCCGTGCCTTCACCGCTGAAGCACGTAAAGCCCCGGTGCATCGTCGAGGACCTGGTAACCCTCGTCCGGCGCACCGAGGGTGGGAGGCGCGGTCGGAGGGCCGGAATGCTCTCCGAGCCACGCAACCCATTCCGGCCACCAGGAGCCCGGCCGGCGAGGCGCCATCCCACGCCATGCGTCCGGGTCGACATAGAGATTGTCCGCGGCCTTCGAGAGGATCTGGTAGCTTCGTCCGGCGCCTTGGCCGGGCTCCGACACGATGCCCGCATTGTGCCCGCCAGTGGTGAGCAGGAAGGTCACGTCGCTGTCCGACAGGAGGTGGATCTTGAACACCGAGCGCCAGGGAGCCACGTGATCGCGCTCGGTTCCGACCGCGAAGATCGGCGTACGGATGTCGCTGACGGTGACCGGCCGCCCCTCGACCAGGAAGCGTCCTTCGGCGAGGTCATTGTCGAGGAACAGCTTGCGAAGGTACTCGGCATGCATCCGGTAGGGCATGCGCGTCGCATCAGCGTTCCACGCCATCAGGTCGTTCATCGGGGTGCGCTCGCCCAGCAGGTAGTGGCGGATCAGGCGCGACCAGATCAGGTCGTTCGAGCGCAGGAGCTGGAACGCGCCGGCCATCTGGCGGGTATCGAGATAGCCCTTGCTGCGCATCATGTCCTCGAGGAAGTGGATCTGGCTGTCGTTGATGAACAGCGTGAGCTCGCCGGCCTCGCGGAAGTCGGCCTGTGCCGCCAGCAGCGTGATGGTCTTCAGCCGTTCGTCGCCGTCCCGCGCCATGGCGGCGGCCGTGATCGACAGGAGCGTTCCGCCAAGGCAATAGCCGGCCGCGTGCACCGGCTGGCCGGGGACGATCGCCTCAATCGCATCGAGCGCCGCCATCACGCCGAGCTTGCGATACTCCTCCATCCCGAGATCGCGATCCTCCTCGGTCGGGTTCTTCCACGAGATCATGAAGACCGTGAAACCCTGCCCGGTCAGGTACCGCACGAGGGAGTTCTGCGGCGACAGGTCCAGGATGTAGTACTTCATGATCCAGGCCGGGACGATCAGGATCGGCTCCGGCCTCACCTTGTCGGTTGAGGGAGCATACTGGATCAGCTCCATCAGCCGGTTGCGATAGACCACCTTGCCGGGTGTGATCGCCACGTTGCCGCCGACCTGGAACGCCTCCGCACCGGCGGGAGGACGGTGGGTGACGATTCGGTCCCAGTCCTCGTAGAGGTTCCGCAGGCCCTGAACGAGATTGTGCCCGCCGGTCTTCAGGGTCCGCTGCTGCACGGCCGGGTTCGTCAGGAAGAAGTTCGACGGAGAGACCATGTCGAGGAGCTGGCGCGACACGAAATCGACCACCGCCTCATGGCGCTTGGTGACGCCGTCCACGTCCGTCGTGGCATTGTGCCACCATTGCTGCTGCAGCAGGAAAGCCTGCTGGATGAAGTTGTAGGGCCACCTCTGCCACTCGTCGTCGACGAAGCGCTTGTCCTGCGGCAGGGGCTCGATGCACGGTTCCGCATGTCCGCCGCGCACCCCGCAATGGCAGGCGAAATGCATCAGCCGCATCCACTTGCGGATGCCCTTCACGGCGAGCTCGGCCTGCTTGCCTGGGGAAACCGCGAGATGGATCCCCCAGTCCATGTAGGCGCCGAGGAGCGAGGCCGGCGACAGGCCGCCCGTGATCTGGGCGAGGCTCGAATGGGCGAAATGGTCGAGGGTGTCGCGGAACTGGTGCAGGTCCGCGTCATCCTGAAGGTCGAGGGTGGCAGGCGGCGGAGATGGAATCTCGATCGTCTGCTCCGGAGGGCGTGAGGCGGCACGTTTGCCGCGGCGACGGGGCACGGGCAGATCGACAACATTGGTCGCACGGGTCGGCATGGTCAGGCTCCGCAATTCGTTCCCAGTCGGCAGCAAAGCAGGGGCACGTCGCCTGAAGGTTACAGCTCCGCACCACGCGCGGCATTGTCCGAAATCAAATGATCACGTGGGATTTTGTCGGGATGATGATGTGCGGCCTGAGCGAAATTCCCGTCAGGGAACGAGAACGGCGGCGCCTCGTCGGAGGTCGCGCGGTCGAGACGGCCCACGATGTTGAGGAAGGTGGACTTGCCGGAGCCGGAGGGGCCAAGCATCACGATGAACTCGCCCGCGCGCGCCTCGAAGTCGACGCCGCGCAGAGCCGTGACCTCCGCGGCTCCGGTCCGGTACACCTTCGTGAGGCCCTTGGTGCGCAACGTTTCGGCGCTCATGACGTCACGCCGTCCTGCCGGTTCCGGAAAGGCGGGCGGCGATCTGCTTTTCCACCTCCACGATCCCGAGAAGGGTGATCCCGAGACCCAGGATCGCGAGTCCGTCGGCGGCGGAAATCGGGCGGCTGTCGAAGATCCATTGCATGACCGGAAGATACGTGAAGGCGAGCTGCGCGACCACCACCGTGGCAACTCCGATCAGAACCGCGCGTGTGCCGAGAACGCCCTGGAGGGAGAGCGAGGAGCCGTGAATGTAGCGCACGCTGAAGAGGTAGAAGATCTCCATCACGACGATCGAGTTCACCACCATCGTCCGGGCCGTCTCGACCGGGAGACCGCGGCCGATCGCCCAGGCATAGATCGAGAAGGTGCCGACGACCATCAGGGTCGACACGAAGGCGATCCGCCACAGGAGCCGTCCCGACAGGAGCGTTTGAGCGGACGGTCGGGGAGGGCGCCGCATCGCGTCGGGCTCGGTCGGCTCGAAGGCGAGAGTGATTCCGAGCGTCACCGCCATGACCATGTTGATCCAGAGCACCTGGACCGGCGTGACCGGCAGGGTCAGCCCGAACAGGATCGCCAGGGCGACCGTCAGCGCCTCGCCGTTGGTGGGCAGCGTCCAGGCGATCACCTTGGTGAGGTTGTCGTAGACCGTGCGCCCCTCCCGCACGGCGGCGACGATCGAGGCGAAATTGTCGTCCGCCAGCACGACCTGGCTCGCCTCCTTGGCGGCCTCCGTTCCCTTGCGACCCATGGCGATGCCCACATCTGCCCGCTTGAGGGCGGGCGCATCGTTCACGCCGTCGCCCGTCATGGCGACGATCAAGCCGTCTTCCTGCAGCGCCTCGACCAGCCGCAGCTTGTGCTCGGGGCTGGTGCGGGCGAACACGGTCGCGTCCCGCGCCTTCCGCCGGAACTCCGCATCGTCGATCTCGTCGAGATCATGGCCGGTGACCGCCTTCGGATCATCCGCGAGGCCGAGGTCCTCGGCGATGGCGCGCGCGGTCGCCACATGGTCGCCGGTGATCATCTTGACCACAATGCCCGCGGCCCGGCACTCGGCCACGGCCGCGACGGCTTCCGGCCGTGGCGGATCGATCATCCCGACGAGGCCGAGAAGCGTCAGCCCGTGCTCGACATCGGACGTTGCGAGTTCGGTCGCCCCTTGGGGCAGGCTGCGGCAGGCGAAGGCCAGGACGCGCTGGCCTCTCGCAGCGAGCCGCTGGACGCGCTCGTGCCACTCCTCCACGATGATCGGCCAGGTTCCATGCGGCGCTGCCACACGGTCGCACATGGCGAAGATGCGCTCCGGCGCGCCCTTGACATAGACGACGGGCTCACCCCCGTGACGGGCATGGAGCGTCGCCATGTAGCGGTGGCGGGAATCGAACGGGATCGCATCGAGGCGCCGGTGATGGCCGCGCGCCGCTTCCGCATTGTGCCCCGCCTTGATGGCGAGCGACACCAGGGCGCCTTCCATGGGGTCGCCGATCACGATCCAGTCGCCGTCCGCGGGCCGCAGATCGGAGTCGTTGCAAAGGAGCGCCGCGAGGCTGATCTGTTCCAGGATCCGGTCGGTGAACGGGTTGATCGTTCGCCCCTCGGACTGGAAGCCTCCCACCGGCCTGTAGCCGACGCCCTCGACCGTGATCGGGCCGGCGGTCGTCACCACCTCGCTCACCATCATCTCATTGCGCGTGAGAGTGCCGGTCTTGTCCGAGCAGATCACCGACACCGAGCCGAGGGTTTCCACCGCCGGCAGACGGCGCACGATCGCATTGCGTTGGGCCATGCGCTGCACGCCGACCGCGAGCGTGATGGTCATGACGGCCGGAAGTCCTTCCGGAATGGCCGATACCGCAATGGCGATCACCGCCATGAACGCGTCGCCGAGCGTGTAGGACTGCACCATTACCGCATAGGCAAAGACCAGGGCCGAGACGACGAGCACCGCCAGCGTGATCTGCCGGGCGAAGTGATCCATCTGCCGGACGAGCGGCGTGGCCAGGCGCTCCACCTGGCCGATCATCGTGCTGATGCGGCCGAGTTCGGTCCCTGCGCCCGTGGCCACCGCGACTCCGGTGCCCTGGCCCGCCGCCACGAAGGTGCCCGAGAACGCCATGGAGAGACGGTCTCCGAGCGCCGACCTCTCGGGAACAGGCGCGACGGCCTTGTCGACCGGAACGGATTCGCCGGTGAGCACCGCCTCGTCGACCTTCAGGCTGCGCGCCTTGAGAAGCCTGAGGTCCGCGGGCACGCGATCCCCGGCCTCCAGCATCACCACATCGCCCGGTACCACCTCCTCCGCCGGCAGGGTGAGCCGCTGCCCGTCCCGAATGACGGAGGCGTGTGGATCGATCATGCTGCGGATCGCATCGAGGGCCCGCTCGGCGCGGCCCTCCTGCACGAAGCCGATGATGGCGTTGATCACCACCACCGCGAGGATGACGAGCGCGTCGGTTCCATAGCCGATCAGGGCCGAGAGAGCGCCTGCGCCGAGCAGGACGTAGATCAGCAGATTGTGGAACTGGAGCAGAAAGCGTCGAAGCGCGCTGTGCGGCGCGTGTTCGGGCAGGCGGTTGGGGCCGTGGGTGCGAAGGCGCCGGGCCGCCTCGTCCGGCGACAGCCCCCTCGGGCTCGTCTCCAGCGCGGCGAGCGCGTCCGCGGCGTTTAGAGCATGCCAGAGGCGCCCGTCCTCGGCGACGGGGGGACGGAGCTTGGCCTCGGCGGCAGGCCAGGCCGTCTTTCTGGCGTCGAGCCTGTTCACGCTCCTCTGACTCCGTCTGCCCGTCCTCACCATACCTCAATTCGCCAAAGGGCCACGAGAGCAACTCTCGTGGCCCTTGCTACCGCTTTCGGTGAAGCGGGATCACGGCGTGATGGCGACCTTCAGCACCCCGTCCCGCTGATGCCCGAACAGGTCGTAGGCTTCCTCGATCTGATCCAGCGTGAAGCGATGGGTGACGAGGGGGCGGGTATCGAGACGGCCTGAGGCGATCACGTCCATCAGGCGGCGCATGCGCTCCTTCCCGCCGGGGCAGAGGGTCGTCACGATCGTATGATCCCCGAGCCCCGCCAGAAACGCGTCGAGCGGGATCGTCAGGTCCTTCGAATAGACGCCGAGCGACGAGAGGGTACCGCCCGGGCGGAGCACGCGGAGCGCAGCCTCGAAGGTTTCCTGGCGGCCGAGCGCCTCGATCGCGACATCGACGCCGCGTCCGTCGGTGAGGCGCATGATCTCGTCGACCACGTCCGCCTTGGAGAAATCGACCACGTGATCCGCGCCCATCCGGCGGGAGATCTCCATGCGGGACGGAACGGAATCGACCGTGATGATCTTCGTGGCTCCCATGAGCTTCGCGCCGGCCGTCGCGCAAAGCCCGATCGGGCCTTGGGCGAACACCGCCACCGTGTCCCCGATGCGGATCTTGCCGCTCTCCGCGCCCGAGAAGCCTGTCGACATGATGTCGGGGCACATGAGCACCTGCTCGTCGCTGAGCCCGTCCGGGATCGGCGACAGGTTCGCCATGGCGTCCGGGACCAGCAGGTATTCGGCCTGCGCGCCGTCGATGGTGTTGCCGAAGCGCCAGCCGCCCATGGGCTTGAAGCCGTATTTCATGCGCGGCCCGTCCTGCGAGAGGCAGCCGCACAGGCAGGCATTGCTGTGCCCGCTCGGCGTGATGGCGCCGGCTATGACGCGCTGGCCCTCACGGTATCCTTCCACGGCGGAGCCGAGCTTCTCGATGATTCCAACCGGCTCGTGCCCGATCGTGAGTCCCCGGGCAACCGGATACTCGCCCTTGAGGATGTGGATGTCGGTGCCGCAGATCGTGGTGGTGGTGATGCGGACGAGGGCGTCCAGCGGCCCCACGTCTGGGATGGGCTTCTCGTCCAGGACGATCCTGTTCGGCTCGACGAAGATGGCAGCTTTCATCTTTGCGGTCATGATGTCCTCTCGCAGGGGCGCCGGCGAGCTCGGGGCCGGAACCCTCGGGTGGGGCTGGATGCCCGACCGTGGACACACTGCGGGCCGTTGTCCTTGAGGGATGTCAATTCCTAAGGGCGCCGCCTCGGCACCCCATAAGCCGCGCTTATGGGAGGGGGCGCATTTTCGCTTGGTGCCGGGAGCCGCACGGCTTTATGGATTTTCCAGAAGCCATCCGGCCCTCCTTAAGGGCGGAGACGATCCCGATGCCCCGTTTCATCTGCCGCGCGTGCGGAACCCAGTATCCCGAAAGCCAAACACCTCCGGCGCATTGCCCCATCTGCGAGGACGAGCGCCAGTTCGTGAACTGGGAAGGGCAGAGTTGGACCACGCTCGAGGACCTTCGCCGGGCGCACCGGGCCAGGATGCAGCAGGAGGGGCCAGGCCTGACGGGCATCGGCAGCGAGCCGAGCTTCGCCATCGGCGAGCGCGCGCTCTTGGTCGAGACGCCGCACGGCAACGTGCTGTGGGACTGCATCGCCCTCATCGACGATGAGATCATCGAGGCCGTGAAGGCGCGGGGCGGCCTGAAGGCGATCGCGATCTCCCATCCGCACTACTACACCACCATGGTGGAATGGAGCGACGCCTTCGGCGGCATTCCGATCTACATCCACGCGGACGACATGAAATGGGTGCGGCACCCCCATCCCGCGATCGTGCCATGGACCGGCGAGACCCATGCCCTGTCGCCCGACCTGACCCTGATCCGCTGCGGCGGACATTTCGACGGCGGCGCCGTGCTGCACTGGGCCGGCGGAGACGAGGGGCGGGGAGCGCTGCTGTCCGGCGACATCGTCCAGGTCGTGCAGGACCGCCGCCATGTGAGCTTCATGTTCAGCTACCCCAATCTCATCCCGCTCAATGCAGGGGCCATCGAGCGCATTCGCGCGGCGCTGGCGCCCTACGCGTTCGACAGCATCTACGGCGCGTGGTGGGGCCGTAATATCATCGGCGGCGGCCGCGAGGCGTTCGACGTGTCGGTGGAACGGTACCTGCGGGCGATCGCCTGAATGCTGCGGCCTACCCGGCGCCGGAACGCACCGTTCAGCACGTCAGGACCGCATTCAAACGGTCAAGCTTGCTTCCCAAAAGGCGCATATAGGTATTCCTGGGCAAACGGTTATTATTCTTTTGGTAGGAAGCCCAATATTTCCCAGTACAGTGTGAATCCTATCCCCTTGAGGTGAGCATTACTCCCATTTGGACATTGGAGGAGCCGTCCCGCTCGTGCGTCTAATGAGGCAGATCTTCCTGTTTCGCATCAGAGCGAAGGGTGGAAGCGCGCAACGCACCTCACGAGGGACGCATGGCTACTTTAACTTACGCCGAGTTCATCGCTGCCCCGAAGCCGCTCCCGGCTGGGGAGATCAATACGATTGCCGACACAGGCAGCGTCATTGGGAGCCTCACGCCGGGAGACTTTGCGGCATTTGCCGCCAACAATGTGAACATTATCGATGCGACAGATGACGCAATTTCTCTATCAAGAGTGCAACTGGACGCGCTGGGAGGTGTGCGGTTCGCAGCGGGCGACGTCGTAGTATTTGCCGACGCAGGAAATGCCATCGACGGCATGACGCCTGCTGCTCTTGCAGCGCTTGCCGCTGCCAACGTGGACATCATCGATGCAACGAACGACTCGATGTTCCTGTCGACGTCTCAGCTCGAAGCCTTGGGAAGCGTGAGGCTCACGGCAGGCGATACGGTTGTCCTCGCCGACACAGGTGCGGAGCTGGCCTCCGGTGCGCTTGGTCAGATCTCGACTCTGGCTGCGCGCAACGTGGACCGGATCGACGTGACCGACAATGTCGTGCCGTTCTCGCTGGCGCAACTCAACGCTCTGCCGGTTTCGTTGTCTCCCGGCGACACCGTCTTCCTGACGGACAGCGGCGCCACGCTCAGCAGTCTTGGGCCATCCGATCTCGCCTCGCTTTCGGCGCGGGGAGTTGTCGGTTTCAATGCGTCAGACAACGTCTTCACGCTCTCCGTGTCCCAATACCAGGCGTTCGGAGCGTTCCAGCTTGCCCCTGAAGACATCTTCAAGGTGAACGGCACGAACGCCTCGGAGCAGATCGACGGGCGCTCGTCGAACGACAGGATCAAGGGATTCGGCGGCAATGATCGCTTGAACGGCAACGACGGCAACGACTGGCTCTACGGCGGCGCGGGCAAGGACGTGCTGACCGGCGGCGCCGGTGCAGACGCATTCGTGTTCGATACCAAACCGAACAAGAAGACGAACCTCGACACCGTGCGCGACTTCAATGTCCGGGACGACAGCGTCTATCTCGACAATGCCATCTTCAAGAAGCTCGGTAAGGGCAGCGAAGCCAATCCGGGCAAGCTGAACAAAGCGTTCTTCAAGGTCGCGGACAAGGCCAAGGATTCCAACGACTACCTGATCTACAACAAGAAGACCGGCATCCTGTATTACGATTCCGACGGGTCGGGTGGTGCCCAGCAGGTCGAGATCGCTAAGCTGTCCAAGAATCTCAAGCTGACCGACAAGGACTTCTTCGTCATCTGAGCAGCTGCGCTGGTGCGCTCGATGTCGGTTTCCGACCGCCGGCGTTTGCCCCCGAACCCCGGCGGTCGGCGGCCTGACGAGCGAGTCAGGCTGCTTTCGACATTTCGGGCGCCATCTCGGCGAAGGGGGCTCCGGCTTCGTGCTGTGCAAGAAGATGGAGCGCTTCGCGGGCGAACGACCGGAATTCGTCCTTGATGATTTCGGGCTCGCAGTCCCAAAGCTGCGCGTCCTCATGCGCATCATAGAACGCACGTGCGATGTATTCGATCTCGATGTTCATTTTATGCCCCAGGTCTATTGCTTCTTGCTTGCGGTGCTTCCGACGCCTTCAGCTTCATGGCTGATGTGTTGTGCTTCGGAGCCCTTGCTGGAGCTAAGCTTTAGTTTCTCATCCACGAGATTCGCAATGCAACGGAGAGGGTAGCTCGAAGGGGGTATAGGCGGTCTTGCAGGTCCAAACCCGCGGCGCCCGGGGTGCAAGCCCCACGTCAGCCTTTGCTGGTGAGATGAACCCGTCCCTCCTAACGGATTGCACAGATGGCAGACGGAATGTCTTGGCGCCGCGGAAGCGAGCGCTTTCCCACTTTTCTCGAGGGGCGGATCTCGTTCGATGGCGATGCGTCGCCGATCGATTGCATCATGTCGGACCTCTCCATGACCGGCGCCCGGCTCGGGTTCGGCGAAGGGGCAGAGATCCCGCTCGAATTCGAGCTGCAGATTCCGGAGGAGGGGGTCTGCGCCATGGTCAGGTTGGTTTGGGCCAGGGGGCACGAAGCCGGTGTGATGTTCACCGACTAGCGCCACCTTCGCGGCCTGGAATTTAGGACCTAGGTCCTGGACGAAAGCCCGATCACGCTGGGGCATCGCCGGCTTACAGTGTCCGAAGCCTCTTCCGAGCGTGCGGGGAGGAATAAACCGGGAGACGGGGCGTGCCGACGAGTTCAAGCAACGTATGCGAGGGAGGCATTCCGGGCCTCTTGCTTCCCCAGCAGGCATGGTTCGTGCTGGAGCGGGAGAACATCCGGACGATCCAGCGCCTGAAGGCGATCGCCGACAAGATCGAGCATGTCCTTCCGGGGATCGGGCCGAAGACCGCCGATGCGATCAGGGCCGAGCTCGCCCGAGTCGACGGGCGGGCGTCCGCTGCAGGCGGAGCGGTGCCGTGATCGATGCGGACCGCTCTACGTCGGACCGACTGGGTCCTGCGCAACGTTGGATCGGGGCCGGAGGGCCATTCCAGAGCCGGCTTTCCGAAGCGTCCCATTCCGGCGCCGAATATGATCGAATGGGGTTGACGCACCCCCAAAAGCATCCTATCTGACCGCCACTCGCGAACGTTCACCGCCGGCCGCCGGGGCGACCATCTCTCCGGAAAAGGCGTGCGGCTTCAAGAACTTCGTTGGGGGATAGTTTAATGGTAGAACAGCGGACTCTGACTCCGTTAGTCTTGGTTCGAATCCAGGTCCCCCAGCCACTAGAAGTTCTTGAAATACAAGGGTTTTTGTAGACGGTGTCACAAGGCGCGAAGGTTGTGTCACAGTAGTGTCACCGTTCCGCAGAGCCGAATCGACGCGCGAGAACGCCATATCTCTGCTTAGGTAGGTTTGATTGTGGGTTTGAACGTTGCTCCCGTAAGGGGCGGCGGCCATCGGCGATGGGTGATTAGCTCAGTTGGTAGAGCAGCTGACTCTTAATCAGCGGGTCGTAGGTTCGAGCCCTACATCACCCACCAATTCCAAGGCCCTAGACAATCCCCTAGAGCCTTTGTCGTTTAATGTACTTAGATCAGCATGGGGCACTGGGCGAACTGGTTTCGGTTCCTTCCAGTCGAAGCTCGCGTCGCGACAGATCGATGCTCCATCACCAAGCCAAACAACCCGTCTTTTCTGAGTCCCGCCTTAGAGCGCGTTGACATTCATTTGGTCCAGATGAACGCGCTGACGAGGCAAAGGAGTGACATGAACGCCCGTGGGGTCTGTTCGTAGCGCGTGGCGATGCGTCTGAAGTGCTTGATTTTCAGGAAGAAGCGCTCGACCAGGTTGCGCTCGCAATAGAGGGCGTAGTCGCAGGGGACTTGCGGCGATGTTGTTCTGGGCGGGATGACCGGCACGGCATCCTGGCCTTCGATGGCCTCCCGCAAGGGCTTGGCATCGTAGCCCTTGTCCCCCAGGACATGGTCGGCGGGAAGATCAGCGATCAAGGCCTCAGCCTGAGTGATATCGCTCACCTGTCCCGGCGTCAGGATGAAGCGGAGCGGATTGCCCAAAGCATCGACGACGGCATGGATCTTGGTCGTCAGCCCGCCGCGTGAGCGTCCGATCGCACGAGCCTCACACCCCCCTTTTTGCCCGCTGCATGCTGGTGCGCCCGGACAATGGCTGAGTCGATCATGACGTATT
>JAFAAP010000109.1 GCA_023426505.1 Pseudomonadota bacterium | reverse complement strand
TTGCCGAGGCTGCCGGCAAGCACGTCGCCCAGCGCCCCGCCGAAGAACACGTCGTGGTCGGCGGTGCCGGCGGTGCTCTCCGGGTCGATGTTGTTCACGCTGATGATGAACTCGCGACTGTAAATGGCTCCCTTCCGGTCCGCTACCTGCACCGCAATCCTATGCGAGGCCGCCTGCTCGTGGTCGAGCCGGAATCCGTCCGCCACCAGGATCTGGTTGCCTACCAGCTTGAACCGGCCGTCGGCATTGGTAAGCAGTCGATAGGTAAAACTTTCGTTAGGGGTTGGATCAGTCGTCGAGAGCGTGCCCACCAGCGTGTCGGCGGCATCATACTCCTTCACGGTCGTGCCGCTCAGGCTAATGCCCGTCGGAGGCCCATCGGGAGTTGATGGGTTGTTTGGATCCGGGTTGTTGGGGTCCGGGTTGTTCGGATCAGGATTGTTTGGATCAGGATTGTTTGGATCAGGATTGTTTGGATCCGTAACGACCTGATCGATCGCATAACGCTGCCCACCGAACTCCACGAACTGGACGTTCTTGAGAACGTCTGCCCCATCCTCATCGGCGCGTCGATCAGTGATGAGGTAGCTGCCGTCGTTCCTACGGTGGACGGTGTAGTTCGACAAAGCGCCGGAGAAGACGGCTAAGTTCTCGCCGGAACCACCATCCAGAGAGTCGTTACCGCGACCGCCGATCAGAGTGTCGTTGTCCCCACCACCGTCGAGCGAATCGCCATCAGCGCCTCCATCGAGCCAGTCGTCGCCCTCGCCGCCTTTCAGCGTATCGGCTCCGCCATTGCCGTACAGGCTGTCCTTGCCGCCGTTGCCGTCGATCGTGTTGGCGACGCCGTTTCCGGCCAAACGGTCGTTGAAGCCCGAGCCGAGAATGTCTTCCACGTTGCGGATGAAGTCGCCCTGGGCGTCGCCGCCAATGCCGGTGCTCTCGTTGTCGCTGATGCGGTGGAGATTGACGTCGACGCTGTCAGCCGAGAGGGTGTAATCGACGACATCGTGGTCGCCCGTGCCGCCATCCAGGTAATCGGCATCGCCGCCATATCCGGACAGGGTGTCGTTGCCGGCACCGCCATAAATCCGGTTCCCGACGCCATTTCCGGCCAGACGGTCGTTGAAGGCCGAGCCCTGAATGTCTTCCACGTTGCTGATGAGATCGCCCTGGGCATCGCCGCCGATGTTGGTGGTGGGGTCGAGGCGGATGAGAGCGACATCCACCGCCTCGGCCGACCCGCTGTAGTCGACGATGTCGCGATCTCCCGCACCACCGTCGATGTAGTCCGCCCCGGCTCCGCCGATCAGCGTGTCGTCCTCGCTGCCGCCCTCCAGCATGTCGGCCTCGCTGCCGCCATCGAGACGGTCTGCTCCCGTCCCGCCGTAAAGAGTGTCGAGACCCTCCCGGCCATACAATTTGTCGTCGCCGCCCTCACCGAGCAGCTTGTCGTTGCCTTTGTAGCCGTCGAGGATGTCGTTGCCGCCGTTCGTGCCGCCGGATTCGCCGCCGCCCCGGAGCTCGTTATCGTTATCGTCGCCACCGAGCTCGTCGTTGAAGAGCGAGCCGACGAGCGCCTCGATCCCGGAGAAGGTGTCGCCGTTCGCATCTCCCTCTGTGCCGCCACCCAGCTTGAGGTCGGCCTTCACGGCCGCGGCGGCTGTCCCGTAGGTGGCGAAGTCGAAGCCAATATCGCCCTCCAGCTTGTCCGCGCCGGATCCGCCTTCGAGCACATCGTCGCCGTTGTTCCCGCTGAGCGTGTCGTTGCCGGCGCCGCCCTTCAGGACATCGACGAAACCGGTGCCCATATAGTGATCGTTGTCAGTGGTACCGTCCAGATTCACGCCTGCCGTGCGTGGGTCCAGGCCCTGAGCCTTGACCACGGTCCCGGCGCTCCAAGTGACCAGGAGGCGGCCATCCGGAAGCGCCACAACGGAGGCCTCGGCGCCGGCACCGACGCCTGAAAAGACGTGCTCGTCCTTCTTGACGCCCCCCAAATCATAAATGATGACGCGGATATCCTGTCCGACGTTGAAGGCGACCGCAAACCCGCCACTCATCTTTGCGACGGTGATGTGCTTCGGGATCAGCGAGCTACCTGGTGCAGGCCGCCAAAGCACGATGCGATCGGCCGGCCCCTCTCCTTGCGGGCTGCCCCGGTTGATGACCCGACCGGCGAGCTTGACGCCGTCGAACCAGACCAGCATGACCTGGTCGGCGCTGAGATCGACCGTTCTGATCCGAAGATCACTGCCCACTCCCGTACCTGCGGCTGCGACTTTGGTTGCGCTTGCCGATACGTCAGGAGAATTGTCGGGAGAATTGCCGGCATAGATGGCATAGCCCGTCATCACGCTCCCGACCCACTCTTCGCGTGCCCAGAAAAACAGCCGCTGCTGCCCCAAGCCGGAGCCCCTAGAGGCCGAGACTGCGGTATCGATCACCTTTCCGTTCGTCGCCGGTGAGTTCACCTGCCATGAGTTCGCACTATCGATCGCGACGTACCTCGCTCCGAATTGTGCCCAGGGGGCACCAGAACTGAGGTAATTGGAGGAAAGGTAAAAACGACCCTCGGTCGTGCTGTAATCCACGTGCGGGCGAACAGCCTGACCGACGTTGCCCCACTGCTCGTCCGCACCGAGAAGCCCACCCGCATTGCAGTAGCGAGATCTGACAGCACTGACTGCATCCGAGCTGTAATCCTCCCACACGACGGCATAGCCGCCGTTGGGAAGACCGACAGCCTCGGGCCGAAACTGCTCACCCGTCTTCGTGGTGTTGACGAGGAATGCCGCACCGTCACCCACCGGTGCACCGTCGGCGTGGAAGAGACGGCCATGGATGCCGTGATCAGCGTCTCCGAAACCGTCGTCGGCATCGTTGTCGCCGGCCCAGACGATCAGCAGCCGACCTCCCGTCAGAGTCGTCACATAAGGCGAAAGATGACTTCCAGCCCATGGACTGACCCTGATTTCGTTTGTCCAGGTCGAAATCGCCATCGAAGACTCCTCGCATTGATGCCGCTGCGGCAGTTCCAAATTTGCCGCTACGTAACAGCATCCAGTCTAATACTGAAACGTTATTTTATTGTGTTACATGGGACACATGTGTCAACAAGTCCAAGGTTGAAAATTTCGTCGACGATCTCGGAAGCGCGACAATGGCGACGGCCAAGCCCTCTAATGAGGTCCCGTCTTGCCCTGAGTGATCAGCCGAGCCCCTATGCCGCAGCGGCATCTTCAAACGCCACGTTATAATGAAATAGAACCCCATCGACGGTTACGCAGAGAACCGCAATCAGCACCCAGGGGCATTTCACCATGGCACGCACCATCGGCACGCTCGGCCGCAACTTCCTCGAGGGGACGGGCACGTCCGACCGCCTCTACGGCGACGGCAGCGCCCTCTCCGCCCGCACGGCCGGGGGCGACCAGCTTCATGGCTATGGCGGGGCCGACTTCCTCTACGGCGACGTCTCGACGCTCGGCGGCTCCGGGCGCGGCGGCGCGGATTCGATCTGGGCCGGAGACGACACCGACACGGTCTATGGCGACGCCGTGACCATGCGCAGCTCCACCCGCGGCGGGGCCGACAGAATCTGGGGCGAGCACGGCTACGACACGCTCTACGGCGATGCCCGGTCCATGTCGGGCTCCGCCATGGGGGGCGCCGACCGGCTCTATGGCGGCCATGACGACGACACGCTCTACGGCGACGCGCGCACGATGACCTCGCGGGCGGCCGGCGGCCATGACGAATTGCACGGAAACCAGGACGACGACACGCTTTACGGCGACGCCGCCTCCATGGTGAACGAGACCCGCGGCGGCTGGGACAAGCTCTACGGAGACGACGGCCGCGACGTTCTCTTTGGGGATGCCAGAACCCTGCGGGATTCAGCCGTCGGCGGCAACGACTACCTCAACGGCGGAAGTTCCGACGACGTGGTCTACGGCGATGGCGAAAGCATGTTCGGGTCCACCCTCGGCGGATCGGATACGCTCTATGGCGGCTCGGGCAACGACAAGATTTTCGGCGATGCCTCGACGCTCTACGACAGCGCCCGCGGCGGCGCGGACCTGCTCTACGGCCAGGGCGGCGCCAACGTGCTCCATGGCGATGCACTCACGATGTACGGCTCGTCGGTCGGCGGCAACGACAGCATCTACGGCAGCACCTCGAACGACAAGCTCTACGGGGATGCGGTAACGCTGAACGATTCGAGTGCCGGCGGGCACGATTATCTCAACGGCAGCTCCGGCGATGACGTCATCTACGGCGATGCGCAAATCACCGGGCCGAATGCGGGCTACGGCAACGACAGCCTGTGGGGCGGCTCCGGCAACGACCGGCTCATCGGCGACTCCGCCTATGGCGGCACGGGCGCAGACTACCTCAACGGCGGCGCGGGCAACGATACCCTCGACGGCGGCGGCGGCCGTGACATCTTCGGCTTCGACTATGCGTCGGGCCGGGATACGGTGCAGTACTTCCGGCCCGGCGAGGACCAGCTCGACCTGCGCGCTTGGCGCTTCGCCTCGTTCGAGGACGTCTCGTTGAGCCAGCGCACCGGCTACACGCTGGTCACTCTCTCCGGCACGAGCCATTATATCAAGCTGGAGAACGTGCAGAAGGCGAGCCTTACGGCGGCTGATTTCATTCTGTGACACCTCAAGGGGCCGGATCGAATCCGCCCCCTGTCCCGTGACGAAGACGTCGAAGCGGCAGGCTTCGATCCTCTGCCCGGAGCTTCGTGCAGCAGGTGGACCTCATCCCAGGATTTGGCGTAATCTCCCGGCTCGAGCGTCACACGGAACCGGCGATGAAACGATATCTTTTGGCTCTTGCGGTCATTGGCCTCGCGGCGACGGGTCAGGCAAACGCCGCTCCGCGCGAGAAGCCCGCCTCCTCCTGCCCGCCGGGATTCGCGGCTCTCGAGAACTCAAACACCTGCGTGCGGATCAGCGGCCGCGTGCGGGCGGATGCCCTTGTCGGGTCGCCCCGCTCCCGCGCCTCCGACAGTTTCGAGACTCGCGCCAGCGGGCGCGTCCAGCTCGATGTGAGAACTCGGACCGAATACGGCCCCTTAAGGGCAGTCATCCGCGCCGAGGGCGTCGCCCGGTAGCCGGACGCGCACCATCCCTTTGACACCGCCGCACGATCTGCCAAGTTTGGTCGGACCCTTACCCCAAGGGAAGAGCCCTCTCGACGACGGACCGATCATGATGAAGACCCTCCCCTCGCTGCGCACCGGACGGCCTCGCGCCGAACATGGCCATGTCCGTCCGGTCGAGGATGTGGAGATCCCCTTCGGGATCATCGAAGGGGCGGAGCCCGGCCCGTGCCTGCTCGTCACCGCTGGCGTTCACGGTTCCGAATACTGCTCGATCGAGGCCGCCACCCGATTGCTGCAGACGGAGCCCGAGCAGATCAAAGGGACGCTGCTGGTGCTGCCGATCCTCAACGTTCAGGGTTTCCGCAAACGCAGCATCTACGTGATGCCGGAGGACGGGAAGAACCTTAACCGCATGTTCCCCGGCCGGGAAGACGGCAGCGTGAGCGAGCGCCTTGCTCACTGGCTCGTCACCAGCGTCTATCCTCAGGTGGATGCCTATCTCGACCTGCACGGAGGCGATCTCGACGAGAGCCTCGCGCCCTTCACGCTGTACCCGAAGGACTGCGCCAAGTCCCGGGAGCTCGCGCGCATCTTCGGCCTGCCCATCGCGGTGGCGGCCGGCGGCGAAGGCTACACGATCAACGCCGCCTACAAGGTCGGCGTGCCGAGCCTCCTGCCCGAGGTCAGCGGCAACGGACTCTGGGGCGAGGATACTGTCGGCCAGATGATGGCGGGCATCGAGCGCGTGATGTGCCATCTCGGCATGGTCGGCCGGCCGGTGCAGCCCGCCCCGCAGCTCGCTCCGGAATTCGTCACCATGTGGGTGCCGACCGCGCCGGTGGACGGCATGTGGTACCCGGCCAAGGACCTCACGGAAGTGGTCTGCGTCGGCGACGAACTCGGCGAGATCAGGGACGTGTTCGGCACCGTGCTCGCCAGCGTGCGCTCCGAGAAGGAAGGCTTCGTCCTCTACCGCCTGACGAGCCTTGCGGTGAACAAGGGCGAAGCGCTCCTCGGCGTCGGGTCGCCTCTCGTGGAGTGACCGAAGAAGGGGTTCACCCTCTTGAAATTCGCGCCCGCCGTCACCACATGGAGGGTGCCAAGGCTCTTACGAGATTGGCAAGGCGGGCGCCGGAGGGTGTCCGGCGCTCGCGGCTCCATGTTGCTCTATGGAGGATATGGCGATGAGAACCTTCGACTTTTCCCCGCTTTATCGTTCGACCGTCGGCTTCGACCGCCTCTTCGACATGATCGACCAGACGGCCCGCATCGAGCCCCTGCCCAACTGGCCGCCCTACAACGTCGAGAAGAGCGGCGATGACCAGTACCGCATCACCATGGCGGTGGCGGGCTTCGGGCCTGACGAGATCGAGATCACCCAGAAAGAGAACTTGCTGCTGGTCTCGGGCCAGAAGCACGCCGAGCAGGAGAACACGCAGTTCCTGCATCGCGGCATTGCGACCCGCGCCTTCAAGCAGACGTTCAGCCTGGCGGATTACGTGAACGTCAAGGCTGCTCATCTCGAGAACGGCCTGCTGACGATCGATCTCGAACGCGAAGTGCCCGAGGAGCTGAAGCCGCGGCGCATCCAGATCGCGACCGGCGGCCAGGCTGGCCCGAAGGTGATCGAGCACGACAAGGCGGCTTAAGGCCCATTTTGAACATT
>JAFAAP010000099.1 GCA_023426505.1 Pseudomonadota bacterium | reverse complement strand
AAAGAACGCTGCGTGAGGGGGCAGGAAGGATGAAATCCCATGGCACCCAACGGCAGACCAGGTTCGGGCCCGCGATGCATCGCGATCGTCGGCCCGTTCCAGAGCGGAAAGACCACGCTGCTCGAATCGATCCTGGAGCGGACCGGAACGCTTCAGCGCTCCGGGAGCGTGACGAATGGTGACAGCGTGGGCGATGCGAGCGCGGAGGCCCGCAGCCACGGCATGAGCATCGAGCCCAATGCGGCGACGGTCGAGTTCCTCGGCGAGAAGATGACCTTCGTCGACTGCCCCGGATCCACGGAATTCATGCACGAGATGCGCAACGTCGCACCGGCCTGCGATGCGGCGATCGTCGTGTGCGAGGCGGACGAGCGCAAGATTCCCGCCCTTGAGATCATCATGAGGGAGCTCGAGGAGGCCGACATCCCGCGCTTCCTCTTCATCAACAAGATCGACACGGCGTCACGGCGCGTCCAGGAGACCCTGTCCCTGCTGCAGCGCGCCTCGCGGACGCCGCTGCTGCTCCGCCAGATCCCGATCTGGAAGGACGGCATTGCGGTCGGCTTCATCGATCTCGCCCTGGAGCGCGCGTTCATCTATCGGGAGCATGCCCCGAGCGAGGTGGTGGACCTGCCGGAAGGCGAAACGCTGCAGGAGCGCGAGGCGCGGTTCGCCATGCTGGAGCGCCTGGCCGACTACGACGACACCCTGATGGAGGACCTCATCTCCGAGATCGAGCCTCCGAAGGATCGGGTCTTCGACGATCTGGCGAAGGAGCTGAAGGAGCGGCACGTGGTGCCGGCCTTCATCGGCTCGGCCGAACGCGGCAACGGCGTCACCCGGCTCCTGAAAGCCCTGAGGCACGAGGCTCCGACCCTCGACGACACCCGGGTGCGCCTCGGAATTACGGCGGAGGGTCCGCCCCTGGCCCAGGTCCTGAAGACCCTGCACATGGGGCAGGGCGGCAAGCTCTCTCTGGCCCGCGTCCTGCGCGGCGCCTTCCACGAGGGCGATCCCGTGATCGGAGCGCGCGGGGCGGAGTCCCGCGTCGGAAGCCTTCTCGCGGTCACGGGCGGCAACACCACCCGCATCGCCGAGGCCAATGCCGGCGACACGGTCGGCTTCGGCCGGCTCGAAAGCATCGGGACCGGGGACTGCTTCGCGTCCGGGAAGAACCGACCCGAATCCATCCTGTCCGTCGCGCCGCCGGAGCCGGTCTATGCGCTGGCCCTGAAGGTGAAGGACCGCAAGGACGACGTGCGCCTGTCGAGCGCGCTGGCGAAGATCACCGAGGAGGATCCGTCCCTGGTGGTCGAATCCAGGCCCGACATGGGCGAGATCCGCATCCTCGGCCAGGGCGAGATGCATCTGCGCGTCGCCGTCGAGAAGCTCGCCTCCCGGTTCCAGGTGGGGGTCGAAACCGGCAGGCCGCAGGTCGCCTACCGCGAGACGATCCGCGGGCATGCCTCCGCCCGGGGGCGGCACCGCAAGCAGACCGGCGGGCACGGGCAGTTCGGCGACGTCATGATCGAGATCGCTCCGCTGCCTCGCGGGGAGGGCTTCGCCTTCCAGGACAGGATCACGGGCGGCGTGGTCCCGCGGCAGTACATTCCGTCGGTGGAGACGGGTGTGCGGGATGCGATCAGGTGCGGCCCGCTCGGCTTTCCCGTCGTCGATCTCGCGGTGACGCTGACGGACGGGTCCTACCATACGGTGGACTCCTCCGATGCCGCCTTCCAGGCGGCCGCGAGGCTGGCTCTCGCGGAGGCTCTTCCCAAGGCGAAGCCCGTGCTGCTGGAGCCGGTGCTGTCGGCCGAGATCACCATCCCGACCGAGGCGCTGTCGAAGGCCACCGGTCTCGTCACGGCGCGGCGCGGCCAGATCCTCGGCTATAACGGCCGTCCCGGCTGGGACGGCTGGGACGTGATCAGCGCCACGATCCCGGAGGCCGAGATCGGCGATCTTATCGTGGAGCTGCGCTCGGTCACGGCCGGCGTCGGCACCTTCTCGACCCGGTTCGACCACATGGCCGAGCTGAGCGGCAAGCCGGCCGAGCACATCCTGCACAAGGCGCATTGACCCCAAGAGACCTGAACGATCCGGATCAGCCCGGATCGTTCAGGTCTAAACTATCCCATCGACAAATGTGATCTTCCGCGCCAAGTTAAGCTTTGACGGAGACGCCATCTCCCAAAGCAACCTCGCCATGAAGCGGAGGAAAACGATGAACGCCCTCAACCCGGCGGCCGGGCCCGCAGGCGCAGCGCAATCCTATGCGGACCGCCCCTGGCTGGATTCCTATCCCTCCCAGGTGCCGAAGACGATAAACGTCGACAGGATCGGCACGCTCGTCGACATCTTCCGCGAGGGCGTCGCGTCCTATGGCGCACGCAATGCCGCCGAGAGCTTCGGCAAACGCATGACCTACGCGGAGCTGGGCCGTCATGCCGACGCCGTCGCGTCCTGGCTCCAGTTGCAGGGGTTCCGGAAAGGCGATCGCGTCGCGATCATGATGCCGAACGTGATGGCCTACCCGGCCGTGCTGTTCGGGATTCTCGCTGCCGGATGCACGGTGGTGAACGTCAATCCGCTCTATACGCCGCGTGAGCTCGTCCATCAGCTCCAGGACGCCGGTGCGCGTGCCCTCTTCGTGCTGGAGAACTTCGGAAGCACGGTGGAGGAGGCGCTTCCCGAGGTGAGGCTCGACCGGGTCGTGGTGGTGAAGCCCGGCGACCTGCTCGGCCTGAAGGGCTCCGTCATCAACATCGTGTCCCGGCACGTGAAGAAGGCGGTGAAGCCCTACAGCATCTCCGGCGCCGTGAGCTTCAAATCCGTGATCGCGGAAGGGTCCAGGCAGGCCCCGAAGCCGGTGGCGGTCTCGCCGGAAGACGTCGCCTTCCTGCAGTATACGGGCGGCACCACCGGCGTTTCCAAGGGCGCGGTCCTGCTGCACCGGAACGTCGCCGCGAACGTGATCCAGTGCGAGGCCTGGATGCGTCCGTTCTTCGGCGAGCGGACGGACCACGTGATGGTGACGGCGCTGCCGCTCTACCACATCTTCGGGCTGACAGTCTGCGCCCTGCTCATGACCCGCATCGGCGGCTGCCAGCTTCTCATCGCGAACCCGCGCGACATTCCGGGCTTCGTGAAGATCCTCAAGAAGAGCCGCATCACCCTCATGTCGGGCGTCAACACGCTCTACAACGCGCTCGCCAACGCGCCCGGAATCGAGGAGGTGGACTTCTCCCAGCTCGTCTTCGCCGTCTCCGGCGGCATGGCGACCCAGGCCGTGGTGGCGAAGAAGTGGAAGGCGGTCGCCGGACAGCCGATCGTCGAGGGCTACGGCCTGTCGGAGACCTCGCCCGTGGTCTGCGCCAACCGGCTCGACATCGAGGAGTTCACCGGCACGATCGGCTATCCGCTGCCTTCGACCGACATTTCGATCCGCGCCCAGGACGGCACCGTCCTGCCCTTCGGCGAGAGGGGCGAGCTTTGCGTGAAGGGCCCGCAGGTGATGGCCGGCTACTGGCAGCGCCCTGACGAGACCGCGAAGGTCATGACGGCGGACGGCTTCTTCCGCACAGGAGACGTGGCGGTCGTCCTGCCGCACGGCGAGGTGAAGATCGTGGACCGGATGAAGGACATGATCCTCGTGTCGGGATTCAACGTCTATCCGAACGAGGTCGAGGACGTGCTCGTGACCCATCCGGGCGTGACCGAGGCGGCCGTGATCGGGCTGCCGGATCCGAATGCGGGCGAGACCGTGGTGGCCTATGTGGTGCGCAAGGATCCCAACCTGACCCAGGAGGAGCTTCGCGAGTTCTGCCGCGAGGCGCTCACCGGCTACAAGGTCCCACGGCGGATCGAATTCCGCGAGACGCTGCCGAAGACCAATGTGGGCAAGGTTCTGCGGCGCGTGCTGAAGGACGAGGTCACCCAGGCGCACTGACGATCCTGCCTGAACCGATCGCCATCAGGCAAAAAAAAGCCGGGCTCGAAGCCCGGCTAAAGTAGAGGTCCGACAAAAACGTCAAAACCTTCCAGAGGGAACGGCCGACACGACATCGCCGGGAGGAAGAAAGCGATGCCGCGTTGAAATCAGCCAGGGCTTATATTGAAGGCAATCGGCTCGTTTGCAATGCAACATGCCTCATGAAAGGGCTGCGCGAACTGCATGGCTATCGTCGCAAAGCCGTCAAGATCTTCCGAAACTGTCAAGCTTAAGGGCCCAAATAACTGAAAACGCGAGGATTTCGGCCAAACGACTTCGATGGCCGCATGCGCGAGATGCGACATGGGACGAGCTTAAGGCTTGAGGGTTGTCCTCAGAAGGTCCAGCGCTGGGCCTTGGTGATCAGGAAATCGCGGAAGGCCTGTACACGGGCCACCGAGCGCATCTCCTCGGCATAGACGAGATAGCTGTCGAGGGACGGCATCTCCACGTCGCGCAGGATCTGGACCAGATTCGCATTGCCCACGACCGTGTAGTCGGGCAGCACGGCGATGCCCGCTCCGGTTTCGACGGCGATCTTCAGGGCCGTGATGTTGTTGACCACGTAATGGTACTGGCGCGGTTCGCGCCCCTCCCGGCCGGCGGTCGAGAGCCAGTGCACCGCCATTAGGTAGGAAGGCTGGTCGCCCCCGAAGGAGACGATCCGGTGCTCGTCGAGCTCCTCCAGGGTCTTGGGCTCGCCGAAGCGCTTGAGATATTCGCTCGACGCATAGACGTGGAAATGCACCGTGAAGAGACGCCGCTGGATCAGGTCCGGCTGGGCCGGGCGGCGCAGGCGGATCGCCACGTCGGCCTCGCGCATGGCGAGGTCGAGTTCCTCGTTGCTGAGGATGAGCTGGACCCGCACGTCCGGGTAGAGGTCGAGGAATTCGGCGATGCGCTGGGCGAGCCAGATGGAGCCCAGGCCGACCGTGGTCGTCACCTTCAGTTCGCCCGAGGGGCGCTCGCTCGTCTCCACGAGGCGGGCCTTGGTGGTCTCCAGGCGCATGCGCATGTCGCGCGCGGCCCGGAACAGCAGGTCGCCCTGCTCGGTCAGGATCAAGCCGCGGGCGTGGCGGTGGAAGAGGGGGGCCTTCAGTTCCCGTTCGAGCGCGCTGATCTGGCGGCTGACGGCCGACTGGCTCAACCCAAGATCGTCACCGGCGCGCGTGAAGCTGCCAGCCTCCGCGACCGTATAGAAAATCCGGATTTTGTCCCAGTCCACGGCGTTCCCCTGACGATCCGCCTCCCTCTGCTGGCGGGTCGTCCTATCTCTGATGAGCCATCGGTCCGAGGCAATAGGAATCGGAGCCGAAGGCTAACCAATTGTTTATAATTTCATTCGGCGGCCTGCTGGGTGACCTCCAGCGCGGCCAGGTATCGCTCGGTCTCGAGCGCCGCCATGCAGCCCATGCCGGCTGCGGTCACCGCCTGCCGGTAGACGTCGTCGGCAACGTCGCCGGCCGCGAAGACGCCCGGGATGTTGGTCTCAGTGGTGCCGGGCTTGGTCTGCAGGTACCCGCCGGGCTTCATGTCGAGCTGGCCCGCGAAGAGGTCGGTCGAGGGCTTGTGGCCGATGGCGATGAAGACGCCGTCGGTCTTGAGCTCGGAGACCTGGCCGGAGACGAGGTTCTTCAGCCGCACATGCGTGACCGAGGTCGGGTTCTGGCTGCCGCAGATCTCCTCGACGGCGGAGTTCCAGACCACCTCGACCTTCGGGTGCTTGAGCAGGCGGTCCTGCAGGATGCGCTCGGCGCGTAAGGAATCCCGGCGATGGACCAGGGTGACCTTCGAGGCGAGGTGGGCGAGGTAGAGCGCCTCCTCGACGGCGGTGTTGCCGCCGCCCACCACCACGACCTCCTTGCCCCGGAAGAAGAAGCCGTCGCAGGTGGCGCAGGCCGAGACGCCGAAGCCCTGGAACAGGGCCTCGGAGGGGAGGCCCAGCCATTTCGCCTGGGCGCCGGTCGCGACGATCAGAGCGTCGCAGGTATAGACGTCGCCGGAATCGCCTTCGATCCGGAACGGGCGCTGGTTCAGGTCGACCTTGACGATGTGGTCGGAGACCATGCGGGTGCCCACGTGCTCCGCCTGCAGGCGCATCTGCTCCATGAGCCACGGCCCCTGGATCACGTCGGCGAAGCCCGGATAGTTTTCCACGTCGGTGGTGATCATGAGCTGTCCGCCGGGCTGGAAGCCGGAGATCAGGACGGGTTCCAGCATGGCGCGCGCGGCGTAGATCGCCGCCGTGTAGCCGGCCGGCCCAGAGCCGATGATGATGAGCTTGGCGTGGGTTTGGGCCATCAGGAAGTCTCCAGTGAAAGGGCCGCGTCGGGCAGACCGAGAACGCGGCGGTGGCGCCTCAGGCCTTCGGCAATGGCGCGCGCGATCCGAGGGGTGGAATTTACAGGCGGATAGGCTTCGCCTTCAAGTCGCCCCCGGAAAGGATGCACAGCCCCGAGGGCTCGCATCTCTTCCAGGAACACCTTCAGCTTCGGGTGCCCGCCGGTCGGTTCGAAGACCAGGACGGGGGCGCCCGTCACGGCCGCTTCACCGATCATGTTGAAGGAATCCGCCGTCACCACGATCGCATCCGCCAGGGCCAGAAGGCTGATATAGGGATTGTCGCCGCTCCCGTCCCAGAAGAAGCCGCCGGAGCGCCTGGCCAGCCCGACGAGCGCCTCTCTCAGGGCAAGGGGCGTGCGACGCGAGGCGGTGATCATCAGGCCCGCACCGGTCTCCGCGAGCGCCGTCAGTCGCTCGACGAAGCGGGCGGTGTCGTCCGCGGTGAAGCGATGATGGCGGCTGTCGCCGCCGGCCAGCACCGCGACCTTGGGATTGGGTACGGACGCAAGCCGCGGATCCGGACGGGCGCGGGCCTCTTCCAGCTTCCGGGACGTGACCCGGTGAGGCGGGGTGAGCGTGTTGAGGACATTCGGGCCCCGCAGCCGGTCGTAGGAGGGCGACCAGATGAAGTCGGCCGTGGTCGGGCCCGTGCGCGGGTCCTTGAGAAAGACCGTGAAGGTGCGCCCGCCGGAGGCCTTCTTCACGAAGCGCAGATAGGGCACCGCCCGGCGGCCCGACGCGATGAGGAGGTCCGGAAAGGGCGGAGCCAACGGGCTGTTGTGGGCGCCGGGCCGTTCGCGCGGGTCGATGGGCCCCCACGGCATCGCCCAGGTGAAGGGCGCCCGCGGCTTCACGCGGCGGATCTCCGGTTCGATGCCCAAGGCCTCGGCAACGCTCAGCGCCTGCAATTCGTCTCCCGCCTTGCCGTCGCTCAAGACCCAGGCGGTGAGGCCCACGGGTTCGGGCAGGCTTGAGTTGTTGCGCAACATTTGATCAATGAGCCTGTGGAATGCATAAGGATCGTTGCGACTTAATCGCCCGGCCTTCTTGTGCAGACCCTCTACACCGTCTACTCAGCCGAGACGAGCCTTTCCCGGAGTTAACGTGCGCGGACGCCTCGATTCTATTGACTGGGCCATCCTGAAGGAACTGCAAGCCGACGGCAGCATCACGAATGTGGAGCTGGCCCGTCGCGTCGGCTTGTCGGCCCCCCCATGCCTGCGTCGTGTCAGGGCGCTGGAGAGTGCCGGGATCATCAAGGCCTATCGGGCCATGCTGGATCCGAAGGGCCTCGGCTTCGAGATCGTCTGCTTCGCCATGGTGCAGCTCGACGTCCAGGGCAAGAAGGAGCTCAAGGAGTTCGAGGACCTGATCAGGGGCTGGTCCATGGTCCGCGAATGCTGGACGCTTTCGGGCGACATCGATTTCATCATGAAATGCGTCGCTCCGAACCTCGCCGCCTTCCAGGGCCTGGTTTCCGAGCTGACATCGCTGCCGAACGTGCGCAACGTGCGCACGGCTCTGACCCTCGACCTCATCAAGGACGATCCGCTCGTGCCGATCGAGGACGTGCCGGAGGCGGCCGTTTAAGCAATCAGCTGGCGCCTCAGCCAACGGACGTAGTGCTGGGCTACCGCCGCGGCTCGGCCCGGCTCATCCGGGTCGAGGATGCTCCTGCGCACGTCAAGCACCGCCAGCTGCGGGTGGCTGGCGACGATCTCGCCGCGCGGACCAACCGCCAGGGCTTCTCCTTCGAGGGTGTCGCTGCCCCCGCCGCCGCCTCCACGTTTCCAGTTCCCGCCGCCACCTCCGTCCGGATTGGGCGTCAGAAAAATACCCGTGAGGCGCACGACGAGGCGCGGCCCACGCGGGTTGACCCGGTCGGCGAACGAACGGCGCAGCTCGTCCAGGGTCGCGGCCGCGACGAGATCGGCGAAGGGGCCGAGCCCTTTCGCCTTGAGGACGCTCACGTCGACCGCAAAGGACGAGAAATACTGGGGAAAGGCCTGCGCCCGGGCGGGCCGAGCGCCCGCGCCGGTGAGGCCGGCACAGGCGAGGCCCGTCAGGAGTGAGCGGCGGGTCAGGGGGGACATGGTTTGATCTCTCATCGTTGCCCCCTCTGCCGGATCAGCCGAACTGGACGCCTACGACTTCGTAGGACTTGCCGCCGCCCGGGGTGACGACCTCGACCGTGTCGCCGATGGTCTTGCCCATGAGGGCGCGGGCGATGGGCGAGGACACCGAGACGCGGCCGGAGCGCACGTCGGCCTCCGGTTCGCCGACGATCTGGTAGGTCTTTTCCTCTTCCGTATCCTCATCGACCAGCTTCACGGTCGCGCCGAACTTGATCCGGTCGCCCGACAGCTTCGTGATGTCGATGATCTCGGCGCGGGAAATCAGGCTCTCCAGCTCCAGGATCCGGCCCTCGTTGAGGGACTGCGCTTCCTTGGCGGCATGATATTCCGCGTTCTCCGACAGGTCGCCCAGGGCGCGCGCTTCCGAGATCGCCTGGATGATCCGGGGGCGCTCAACCTGTTGACGGTGCTTGAGCTCTTCCTCAAGCGCCGCGAAACCTTTGATCGTCAGAGGGACCTTGTCCATCATTCGTCTCTTCCAAAAAGAGGTACGAGGCCGCCGTTTCCAGCGCCCTCGCATGTCAACGAAAACTTCCGTGAAGCTTCGCAGTTCCGATTGTAGCCCGGGCTTCAGGCGAAATAGTCCTGAAGGGCCCGGACCTCGAGATCGCCGCCCAGATAGGCCTTGATGCCCTCGGCCGCGGCGATCGCTCCTGCAAGAGTGGTGTAGTAAGGTATCTTATGCAAGAGGGCAGCTTGTCGTAGCGAGCGAGAATCCGACAGGGCGCCCGCCCCCTCGGTGGTGTTGAAGACAAGCTGGATGTCGCCGTTCTTGATGGCATCCACCACGTGCGGACGGCCTTCCAGCACCTTGTTGATCCGCCTCGCCTTGACGCCGTTCTCCACCAGAAACTTCTGGGTACCACCCGTCGCGACGATCTGGAAGCCGATCTCCTCCAGCATCTTGACCGTGGGGAGGATGCGCTGCTTGTCCGAGTCGCGGACCGAGACGAACACGGTGCCGGTCTTCGGCACCTGGCTGCCGGCGCCGAGCTGGCTCTTGGCGAAGGCGACGCCGAAGCCCCGGTCGAGGCCGATGACCTCTCCGGTCGAGCGCATCTCCGGCCCGAGCAGCACGTCCACGCCCGGGAACCTGGCGAAGGGGAACACCGCCTCCTTGACGCCGATGTGCGGCAGCTCCTTCGGGGTCAGGCCGAACTGGGCGAGGCTCTCGCCCGCCATGACCCGGGCGGCGATCTTGGCGATAGGCTCGCCGATCACCTTGGCCACGAAGGGAATGGTGCGCGAGGCGCGGGGGTTCACCTCCAGGACGTAGATGACGCCGTCCTTGATGGCGTACTGGACGTTCATCAGGCCGCCCACGTCGAGGGCCAGGGCCAGGGCCTTGGTCTGACGCTCCAGCTCCGCGATCGTCTCCGGCGCCAGCGAGCGTGGCGGCAGGGAACAGGCGGAGTCGCCCGAATGGATGCCCGCCTCCTCGATGTGCTCCATGATGCCGGCGATGAACACGTCCTTGCCGTCGGCGAGGCAGTCCACGTCCACCTCGATGGCGTCCGACAGGTAGCGGTCGAAGAGGAGGGGGTTCTGGCCGAGCACCGTGTTGATCTGACCGGTCTTGTCGTTGGGGTAGCGCGCCTTCACGTCGGACGGGATCAGGCTCGGCAGGGTGCCGAGGAGATAATCCTCGAACTGGGCCTCGTCGCGGATGATCGCCATGGCACGGCCGCCCAGCACGTAGCTTGGGCGCACGACGAAGGGCAGGCCGAGATCGGCGGCGATCAGGCGGGCCTGCTCCACCGAATAGGCGATGCCGTTCTTCGGCTGCTTCAGGTGCAGCTTGTCGAGGAGGCGCTTGAACCGGTCCCGGTCCTCGGCGAGGTCGATGGCGTCCGGCGAGGTGCCGAGGATCGGCACCTCGGCCTCCTCGAGGGCGCGGGCCAGCTTGAGCGGGGTCTGGCCGCCGAACTGGACGATGACGCCGTGAAGCGTCCCCTTGGAGCGCTCGGTCTCGATGATCTCGAGCACGTCCTCCTGGGTCAGCGGCTCGAAATAGAGCCGGTCCGAGGTGTCGTAGTCGGTCGAGACCGTCTCCGGGTTGCAGTTGA
>JAFAAP010000024.1 GCA_023426505.1 Pseudomonadota bacterium | reverse complement strand
AGGCTGAACCGCTTAGGCAGCCATCGCCTTGCGCAGGTTCTCGCTGCCCTTGTCGAGGAAGCCGGTGGTCGAGAGGAACTTCTGGTCGGGGCCGACCAGCAAAGCGAGATCCTTGGTCATGTAGCCGGCCTCGACCGTGTCGACCGTGACCTTCTCGAGCAGGGTCGCGAACTTCGCCAGCTCGGCATTGTTGTCGAGCTTGGCGCGGTGGGCGAGACCACGCGACCAGGCGAAGATCGAGGCGATCGAGTTGGTCGAGGTCTCCTTGCCCTTCTGGTGCTCGCGGTAGTGGCGGGTCACGGTGCCGTGCGCGGCCTCGGCCTCGACGGTCTGGCCGTCCGGCGTCATCAGCACGGAGGTCATCAGGCCGAGCGAGCCGAAGCCCTGCGCGACCGTGTCGGACTGCACGTCGCCGTCGTAGTTCTTACAAGCCCACACATAGCCGCCCGACCACTTGAGGGCCGAGGCCACCATGTCGTCGATGAGGCGGTGCTCGTAGGTGATGCCGGCGGCTTCGAACTTCGCCTTGAACTCGTTGTCGTAGACTTCCTGGAAGATGTTCTTGAAGCGGCCGTCATAGGCCTTGAGGATCGTGTTCTTCGTCGAGAGGTAGACCGGATACTTGCGCATCAGGCCGTAGTTCATCGAGGCGCGGGCGAACTCGCGGATCGACTCGTCGAGGTTGTACATCGCCATCGCGACGCCGGCCTCGGGGAACTTGAACACTTCCTTCTCGATGACCGTGCCGTCCTCGCCCTCGAACTTGATCGTCAGGCGGCCCTTGCCGGGAACCTGGAAGTCGGTGGCGCGGTACTGGTCGCCGAAGGCGTGGCGGCCGACGATGATCGGCTGGGTCCAGCCCGGAACCAGGCGAGGAACGTTCTTGCAGATGATCGGCTCGCGGAAGATCACGCCGCCGAGGATGTTGCGGATCGTGCCGTTCGGGGACTTCCACATCTCCTTGAGGCCGAACTCCTTCACGCGGCCCTCGTCCGCCGTGATGGTGGCGCACTTCACGCCGACGCCGTACTTCTTGATGGCGTGGGCGGCGTCGACGGTGACCTGGTCGTTGGTGGTGTCGCGGTTCTCGATCGACAGGTCGTAGTACTTCAGGTCGATGTCGAGATAGGGGTGGATCAGCTTTTCTTTGATGAAGTGCCAAATGATACGGGTCATCTCGTCGCCGTCGAGTTCGACGACCGGATTGGCAACCTTGATCTTCGCCATTGATCTCACCTTAGCGCTTGAAGCGGGGGCCGGGCCTGCCGGACGGCAGGTTTTCTGGTGCGGCCTATAGCGCGGCTGAGCCTCCGGGGGAAGCCGGGTCTTTAGGCTGAGGTCAGGGTGCCCTGGTGTTTTTCAAGGATCCCGGGTCCTCACGGCAGGGCGCGGCGCTGAACAGGGAATTGACCGTCGCCGCCTTGTTGCGGACATCCTGGGCGACGCGCACATTCCGGACGAGTTTCGCCGTTGCGTCGAGAAGCGCCCGGTCGCAGTCGCAGGCGTTGCGGCCGACGCGCTCGTAGCAGAGATCATGCGCCCGGCAGGCGGCATCGAGCGCATCAACTGGCGCCGCCCGGTTCTGGTCGCCGGCTCCGCACCAATGGCCATGGAAGAGCGGGGGCGCGGCCGTGCGGGAGCCCATGGTGCCCTGGGCGAGCGCCGGGACGGAACACAAGAGCACGAAGAAGGGAAGAACGGCCGACGTTCGAGCGGGCTTGGTCCCAGGTATCATTGCTTTCCTAAACTAGGCGAAGATGCCGACATCGCCGGGGAAATGAGCTTCGCCTGCTTCGGGTTCCCTGTGGACGCCATGGCCGCAAGCCCAGTTGTGCGAATTACGAAGGTGCGAAGCAGGATTGGTTTTCCACCGATCAGGCCCGGCATGATTTCCTGCTAGGCAGGAATGAATTTCAAATATAATAACGTATTTAAGTTCCGGAGGTCTCTTCGAGGAATTCTCACGGTCTTGTGTGCTTCCGCACCGTCGCAAGCTGAAAATTGTCCTGAAGCTTGGCCGGCATTGGGAGCCCGCAAATCGCGCGGGATCGCCGGTGCGAGGCAACACTAGACTGACAGGGACCAAAAATGCGTCTTGCAATCGCCATCGGAGCCGCCGCGCTCGCTCTCACCGTCGCAGGCTGCCAGACAGCCGAACAATCCATGTCCAGCGCGGAATCCGTTTGCCTGGAGACCGGCCTGAAGCCCGGCACCGCCACCTACCAGCGCTGCGTGAACGCCGGCTACCGGAACAACGTCGCCCAGTCCAACGCGGCCGCCAACCAGGCGGCAGCCGGTGCGGCGGTCGGCGTCATCGGCGGCGCGGTTCTCGGCGCGGCCGCGGCCCGCCCGAGCTATTACTGCGGCTGGGGCGGCTGCTGGTAAGACCGGTGCGACAAGCCGCACTGCAGGCCTCCTGCCGGATGCATCCGCAGGGGGCCTTTTCGTTTCGGACGGCGCCTCTGGCTCGGGAGGCCTCTTGGCGCTAAGGGAGTGGAGCCGGGATCGCCGGACATGCTTTCCGATACCGCCCCATGACCCAACCCATCATCATCCTCGTCGAGCCCCAATTGGCCGAGAACATCGGCATGGTGGCCCGCGCCATGGCGAATTTTGGCCTCTCGGAGCTTCGCCTCGTCTCGCCACGCAACGGCTGGCCCAAGAAGGGCGCCCATTCGGCCGCCTCCGGCGCGGTCCACGTGCTGGAAGGCGCCAAGCTCTACGACACAGCCCGCGAGGCGATCGCGGATCTCAACTACGTCTTCGCCACCACGGCCCGCGAGCGCGGGCAGATGAAGCGCGTGTTCGGGCCGGAGGCCGCCATGGGGGAGGCCAAGGGCCGGATCGCGGCGGGGCAGGGGGTCGGCATCCTGTTCGGGCGCGAACGCACCGGGCTCGAGAACGACGAGATCTCGCTGGCGGACGCCATCGTGACCTTCCCGGTCGATCCGAAGTTCTCCTCGCTCAACCTGGCTCAGGCCGTGCTGCTCATGTCCTACGAGTGGAACCGGGCCATGACCGGTGGCGCACTGCCCTTCACCGGCGAGATGTTGTCGCCGCCGGCGCCGCGCGAGATGGTGGTGTCGTTCTTCGACTATCTCGAGGCCGAACTCGACGCGGTGAACTTCTACCCGGCGGACAAGAAGCCGATCATGGCGCGCAACATGCGCGACATCTTCCACAGGCTCGCCATGACCGAGCAGGAGGTGCGCACGCTTCGCGGAGCGATTCGTGCCCTTGCGGAAGGGCGCAGATTGAGAAAGCCTTAAAGATCTTCTGTTTTCATGATGGTGGGCGCAATTTGCGCCAGCCTTACCGGACCAGAGATCGCCCATGCGCCGTTCGCTGATGACGCTCTTCCTTCTGGGCTCGTGCCTCGCAGCCCCCCTGGCGCAGGCCGCGACGCCGCCGAAGCAGCCGGAGCAGGGGCCGGGTGGGTCCGACTACAAGATCTCCCAGGTGGCAAAGCGCGCGGTCGGCACCGCGAGCGCCGGGACCTATGTGTTCCACGGGGCCGAGAACGCCGCGTCTCCGCGGCCGGTCGTCGTGTTCTTCCATTCCTGGGGCGCGGTGAACCCCTCCCTTTACGGCGGCTGGATCGATCATCTGGCGCGCAAGGGTTATCTCGTGCTCTTCCCGCGCTTCCAGGAGGTGAACCGCTCCCGCCCGGCCGACGCCTCGGAACTGGCCGCGACGCTGATCAAGAGCGCCCTGGAGACCCTCGCATCCGACGAGGCCGCCAAGCCCGACCTCAAGCGGTTGGCCTTCATCGGCCACTCGGCCGGCGTGCCGATCGCCCTCAACGTCGCGGCAGGCGCGCAGGCGTCCGAGATTCCGGCCCCGAAGCTGATCCTCGGCCTCATGCCGGGCGGCATCGCCTCGAGCGAGAAGGAGCGGGGCATCATGCTCCAGGATCTCTCGACCATCGATGCCTCCACCCTGCTCATCGCCATGAGCGGCGACCGCGACTATCTCCCAGCCGACCGGGCCGCCAAGCGCATCCTGCAGGAGGCTTCGGCCGTTCCGGCTAACCGCAAGCTGTTCATGCGGGCGAGTTCCGACGATCACGGCTTTCCGGCGGTGACGGCGACGCTCGCTTCGCCGGGCTCGCCCAAGGCGGATTACGACGCTTCCGCCATCAAGCTGCCGCCCGACCCGCCGAAGGACCCGAAGCAGCGCAACACCTGGCGCTGGAGCGCCGACATGTCGCTCTCGGGGCCGCAGACCATCCTGACCCAGCAGCTCGGCAACAACGGCACCGACACGCTCGATTACCTCGCCTTCTGGAAGACCTTCGACATGGCCGCCGAGGCCGCCTTCTCGGGCAAGGACGCCGCCTCCCTCCGCCGCGACCCGAAACTCATCGACATGGGGACCTGGAGCGACGGCTGGCCGGTCAAGCGGCTCTCGGCCCAGCCGCCGCAGGGCGCCGAGGAGGAAAAGCAGGAGCGGGGACCCCGCCGCCGGCTCAATCTCGCGCCGAACGACGAAACAAAGCACAGCTTGCAGGGTTTCCTGAACCAGCGCTCATGAGGTCAAGAAGCGGCACGGGGGCTTCAGTTCATGCTTGTCGATCTTCTCGCGGGAACGACCTATAACCCGGCGGTCATGCCGTCGCCCGTTCCCACCATCCTGGTCTTCGATTCCGGCCTCGGGGGCCTCACGGTCTTCTCCGAGGTGCTGAAGGCAAGGCCCGATGCGCGCTTCGTCTACGCGGCCGACGATGCCGGATTTCCTTACGGGCGCTTGACCGAGGAGGCCCTGGTCGCCCGGGTGCTCGCCGTCATGGAGCGCCTGATCGGGCTCCACGCTCCGGAGCTGGTGGTGATCGCTTGCAACACGGCTTCCACCCTCGTGCTCCCGCACCTGCGGGCCCGATTCTCCGTCCCCTTCGTGGGCACCGTGCCGGCGATCAAGCCGGCGGCGCTCGCGACCCGGTCGGGCCATGTGACGGTGCTCGCCACGCCCGGCACGGTGGCGCGGGACTATACCCGCGACCTCGTGGAGACCTATGCGGCCGGCCGCACGGTCAAGCTCGTCGGCTCCCGCAGGCTCGCGGCCTTCGCCGAGGCGGAGCTCGCCGGCGCGCCGGTCTCGGACGAGGAACTGCGGGCTGAGCTCGAGCCCTGCTTCGTCGAGGACGCGGCCGGGCGGACCGACGTGGTGGCGCTCGCCTGCACCCATTACCCGCTTCTTCTGTCCCGCTTCGAGACGCTGGCCCCCTGGCCTGTCACCTGGATCGACCCAGCCCCGGCCATCGCCCGCCGCGTCGTGCAGCTCATCGGCGCACCCGTCCCGGGCCACGAGGCCGACGAGGGTGAGGCCCTGGCGGTCTTCACCGGAGGGGCAGGCGTGACGCCAGCCCTGCGGAAAGCCCTGCACGACAAGGGGCTGCCGCTGATCGGCGTCGAGGATATGCCGTTGCTGCGGGGGTGAGGGCGCACAGGCGTCTTCCCGATTGACTTCCCGCCTCATTTCCCCTAGAAGCCAGCCGTTCGCGCGGTCCTTTCGGGCCGCGTAACTTTTTACGCTCCCGTGGCCCGGCTCCGGCCGGCCTGTCGTCCCGTCCCTCGAGACGGCCCCTTGGGCCTCCTCGGGATGAGGGGAAGAGGAGGGCGCGTTCCTCGCAGATTCGACAACACAGAGGAACAGCGATGTCGAAGCGCATTCAGGCCAAGCACAAGCTTGACCGCCGCATGGGCCAGAATATCTGGGGCCGCCCGAAGAGCCCCGTGAACCGCCGCGAATACGGCCCCGGCCAGCACGGCCAGCGCCGCAAGGGCAAGCTCTCCGACTTCGGCACGCAGCTGCGCGCCAAGCAGAAGCTCAAGGGCTACTACGCCAACATCACCGAGAAGCAGTTCCGCCGCTACTACGC
>JAFAAP010000012.1 GCA_023426505.1 Pseudomonadota bacterium | reverse complement strand
GCTCATGAGCGCCTCCGGTCCGCATCTTTCTTTCTCCAGAGGACGAAGACCATGACAGGCAAGACCAAGACGGCCGGAGCCGTGAAGGCGGGCGAGGGCGGGTATCTGTTCGCGCTTTCCGACATGACCAAGATCGATGCCGGCACCGGCTATTCCACGGCGCACGGCCCGGTGATCGAGGGCGACCGCATCCAGGTCGGCCTGATGCTCAAGCCCCGCGGCACCGGGGCCCGCCCGCACAAGCACCCGAACGAGCAGTGGAACTACGTGCTCCAGGGCCGGCTGCGCGTCCACATCGAGGGCGAGGAGGAGCGCATCGTCGGGCCCGGCACGCTCATCTACTTCCCGGCCGAGAAGGTCCACGCCACCGTGGCCCTGCCGGACGAGGACGTGATGTTCCTCGCCATCAAGGACATGTCGCACGGCATCGTCGGCATGGCGGCTGACGGCAGCATGGCCGGCCCGCACTACGACCCGGGCTTCGAGCCGGAGAAGCAGGAAGCCTGATCAAGGCTGACGAACGATGCGAGCGCGCCACCGGGCCTCGGCCCGGCGGTGCGACCTCTTGCGATCGCCGAGAAAATCGCGCGGGGCAACACCGCGCGCACGGCCTCTTTGGCCGATCTCCCGATTATCCCGGTATCTGACCTCTCCTCGCGCGTATAATCCCAGCCTGTTCCCGCCAGGAACGGGACATCCCCGCCTGACACGACGGCGGATCGTTCACGACAAGAGACCATCGGGGCTTCCGACGACACGAAAGGGAGCATTCTGCGATGTCGATTTTCACGATCACGATCGACGATCCCAACGGCTTGGACACGGGACTGCTGTTCCCTGGGACCGTAGGACCGACCCGGGTATATGGTTATGGATTTAGCCCTACTGCCGGGTCCATCGCCTATCAGCCTCTCGTCGGCGGCGTTCCAGGTCCGCAGGCCTACCAGATCAATTTCACCGGTTCGGGCTTCGCCGGCGCGACGGTGCCGGCGGGAGCGTTCGATGTCGGTGGCAACATCACCGGCATGTCCCTCCTGAACGCGAGCGGCGGCTTCGAAACACTGGCCCGCGTGACATTCTCTCTGACAGGTCAGAGTTCGGTGCCGATGACGTCAGGGGCAAGCCTCACGGCCGACTACCTGCTGTCTCATACAACCAACAACGACTACACCGCGCCGATCTTCCTCATCAACGGCAATGCCGGCAACGACATCCTCCGTGGGAGCGACGGACCGGACTCCTTCGACGGCAAGGGAGGCGCCGACCGGATGATCGGCCACGGCGGCAACGACGTCTATCGGGTCGACAATGTCGGCGACGTGGTGCTCGAGTCCGTGGACGAAGGCACCGACACGATCCTGACGAGCGTCAGCTTCGCCCTCGGCGCGGGCCAGTCGGTCGAGGTCCTCCGGACCGCCTCGGATGCGGGAACCGACGCCCTCGACCTCACCGGCAACGAGCTCGCCAACAGCCTGGTGGGCAATGCCGGCCGCAACGTGCTCGACGGTCTCGGCGGGGCGGACTCGCTGACGGGCGGCGCCGGCGACGATACGTACATCGTCGACGCATCCGATCAGGTCTTCGAGTTTCCCGGCGCCGGGTTCGACACCGTTCGCACGAGCTTCGGCTTCACCCTCGCGGCGGGATCCAGCATCGAGGCCATGATCGCCGACGGCAGCGCCTCGCTGAATCTCACCGGGAACGAGATCGACCAGTCCCTCACGGGCAATGCCGGGCAGAACCTGCTCTTCGGGCTGGACGGACGGGACGTGCTCAACGGCGGTCCCGGCAACGACCGGCTCCATGGCGGCGCGCTCGCCGATACCATGACGGGCGGATCCGGCCGGGACATCTTCGCGTTCGACGCGGCGGTGAAGTCCAAGGCCGACGCCGACAGGATCCTCGACTTCAAGTCGGCCGACGACACGTTCTGGTTCGACAACGCCGTCTTCACGAAGATCGGCCCGAACGGCCGGCTCAAGGCGGATGCCTTCCATCTCGGCAAGCACGCCGCCGACCGGCAGGACCGCGTCATCTACGACAAGGGCACGGGCAGCCTGTACTACGACCCGGACGGCACCGGCTCCGCAGCCCAGGTCAAGATCGCGGTCCTGACCAACAAGGCGAAGGTCGCCTTGAGCGATTTTCACGTGGTGTGAGGCCGGCGCGCATCCGGTCGTGAGTCCGTGACGGTAAGATGGGAAGGGGGGCCATTCTCCAGCCTAGCGCCATGGGTTTCCTTTCCCTCCAGCGGCACCGCTGCTTCCGGACGGGAATGACACGAACGCGCAACAAAAAGCCCCGCGGTCTCCCGCGGGGCTCATTTCATCTCGCTAATCTGCGTCGACCTCAGTTCAACCGCACGCCCTGCGGCGGGCGCTCGCTGCCGACTGCGACGTCGCCGATCATCAGGCCCATGGGGCCGGCATGGACCGGCACGGTCCCGCCGTCCTTGACCTCGCCGGCGAGGATCATCTCGGCGAGCGGGTCCTGCACGTTCTTCTGGATCACGCGCTTCAAGGGACGCGCCCCGTAGGCCGGGTCGTAGCCCTTGTTGGCGAGCCAGTCGCGGGCCTCCGGGTCGAGGTTCAGGACGATCTTGCGCTCGTCCAGCAGCTTCTGCAGGCGCTTCATCTGAATGTCGACGATGGCGCCCATCTCGCTCCGCTGCAGCCGGTGGAATAGGATGATCTCGTCCACGCGGTTGAGGAACTCGGGCCGGAAGTGCGAGCGCACCACCGCCATCACCTCGTCGCGCACCTCGTCGGTGTCGTGGCCCTCGCCCTGGTTGACCAGGAATTCGGCCCCGAGATTCGACGTCATGATGATGAGCGTGTTGCGGAAGTCCACGGTGCGGCCTTGCCCGTCCGTGAGGCGTCCGTCGTCGAGCACCTGCAGCAGGACGTTGAACACGTCCGGATGCGCCTTCTCGATCTCGTCGAACAGCACCACCTGGTAGGGCCGGCGGCGGACGGCTTCGGTGAGCGCGCCGCCCTCCTCGTAGCCGACATAGCCGGGAGGCGCGCCGATGAGCCGGGCGACCGAGTGCTTCTCCATGTATTCCGACATGTCGAGGCGGATCAGCGCCGTCTCGTCGTCGAACAGGAAGCCCGCGAGCGCCTTGGTGAGCTCCGTCTTGCCGACGCCTGTCGGGCCGAGAAACATGAACGAGCCCATGGGCCGATTCGGGTCCTGAAGGCCCGCACGCGCACGGCGCACGGCGGTCGAGACCGCTTCCACCGCTTCGCGCTGGCCGACGACGCGCTTGGCGAGTTCCTCCTCCATGTGGAGCAGCTTCTCGCGCTCGCCTTCGAGCATCTTGTCGACGGGCACGCCGGTCCAGCGCGACACGACCTGCGCCACGTGGTCGGGCGTCACCGCCTCCTCCATCATGCCGCCGGCGCCGTCCTCGCGCGCCTCGACTTCGGAGAGCTGCTTCTCCAGGCCCGGAATGATGCCGTAGGAGAGCTCGCCCGCCTTGGCCCAGTCGCCCGCGCGCTGCGCGTTCGCCAGCTGCGTGCGCGCCTCGTCGAGCTTCTTCTTCAGCTCCGCGGCGGTGCCGAGCTTGTCCTTCTCGGCCTTCCAGCGCGCCGTGATGGCGGCGGACTGCTCCTCGAGGTCTGCCAGCTCCTTCTCCAGCCGCGCGAGGCGGTCCTTCGAGGCGGAGTCGGTCTCCTTCTTCAGGGCCTCCTGCTCGATCTTCAGGCGCACGATCTCGCGGTCGATGTTGTCGAGCTCCTCGGGCTTCGAATCGACCTGCATGCGCAGGCGCGACGAGGCCTCGTCGACGAGGTCGATCGCCTTGTCGGGCAGGAACCGGGCGGTGATGTAGCGGTTCGACAGGGGCGCGGCCGCGACGAGCGCGCTGTCGGTGATGCGCACGCCGTGATGCTGCTCGTACTTCTCCTTCAGTCCGCGCAGGATCGACACGGTGTCCTCCACCGTGGGCTCGTTCACGAAGACCGGCTGGAATCTGCGGGCGAGCGCCGCGTCCTTCTCCACATGCTTGCGGTACTCGTCGAGCGTGGTCGCGCCGACGCAGTGCAGCTCGCCGCGGGCAAGCGCAGGCTTGAGGAGGTTCGACGCGTCCATCGCTCCGTCCGCCTTGCCGGCGCCGACCAGCGTGTGCATCTCGTCGATGAACAGGATGATGCCGCCTTCGGCCGCCGTGACCTCGTTGAGCACCGCCTTCAGGCGCTCCTCGAACTCGCCGCGATACTTCGCGCCGGCGATCAGCGCGCCCATGTCGAGGGCGAGCAGCTGCTTGTCCTTCAGGCTTTCCGGCACGTCGCCGTTGACGATGCGCAGCGCGAGGCCTTCGACGATGGCGGTCTTGCCGACGCCGGGCTCGCCGATCAGCACGGGGTTGTTCTTGGTGCGCCGCGACAGCACCTGGATCGTGCGGCGGATCTCCTCGTCGCGGCCGATGACCGGATCGAGCTTGCCGTCGCGCGCGGCTTCCGTCAGGTCGCGGGCGTATTTCTTGAGCGCGTCGTAGGCGTTCTCCGCCGTCGCGTTGTCGGCGGTGCGGCCCTTGCGCAGGGCGTTGACGGCGGCATTCAGCCCTTGAGCCGTCACGCCGGCCTGGGCCAGAATCTTGCCCGCTTCCGTGTCCTTCTCGACCGCAAGCGCGAGCAGCATCCGCTCGACCGTGACGTAGGAGTCGCCGGCCTTCTCGGCTATTGTCTCGGCGGTGTCGAAGAAGCGCATCAGCTCGCGCGTCGCCTGCGGCTGCGAGGCCGCACCCGACACCTTCGGCTGCTTGGCGAGCCACTGCTCGACCGCCGCATGCGCCTCGCGCGAGCGGCCGCCGGCGCGGTCGATGAGACCGGCGCAGAGGCCTTCCGGATCGTCCAAAAGCACTTTCAGCACGTGCCCGGGGGCAAGCTGCGGGTGGCCTTCGCGCATGGCGAGGTTCTGGGCCGCCTGCACGAAGCCGCGCGCGCGCTCGGTGTATTTCTCGAAATTCATCTGTCATCCCTCCTCGGGTCCGCCCGCCCTCCTCGAGGCTCGGGCCGACCCTGCGATGTCGGACCTCCGCTTGGAAGCATCCGCTGAGGCTTAGGTGGTGTCACCTATCTGCCACAACAAGAGGGGGAACCTGCCCGCCGTGCTGGCATTGACCCGGTGAGTTTGAAGGAGGTTCCCATGCCACGCGATCCGCGTTCAGAGGACGAGAAGGCCAGGGCCGACCTCGCCCGGAACTCCGAGCTCGGCATGGCCGTGCCGGAGAGCCCGGTCGAGCGCGAGCCGGCCGTGACGCCCGAAACCTTCGGCGAGGGCCGGCCGACGGAGACGCCCGAATCCTACTACCGGCGGCCTACGGAAACGCTCGCCGATGCGGATGACACCTCCGCACAGCCGCGGACCTTCGGCACGCGGCTGCAGGGCGACACCTTCGGCGACTCGACCGAGAACGCCCGGGTGACGAACCCGATGGACCGAACCCGCCAGCAGGTCGAGGCGAGCCGCGACATCGGCGATTCGACCGGCACCATCGCGACCTCCCGGGATATTCCCGTGGATCCCGCCCATGTCGACGCTCCACCAACCCGCCGGAGCGACGAGGAAGACGACGTGCTCTCGCGCGCAAAGGAGTAAAAAAGAAATGGCACTTTCCGACATCTTTTCCCGCCTCAATCCCAAGAAGCGCCGTGCCGACAAGGCGCGCGAGGAGCTGAAGGCCAACGCCGAGAAGGCCCTGCGCATGAAGCAGGAGGCCGAGTCCGGCACGCACATTCCGCCGCACCAGACTGCGAACGAGGGCATGCGCGATCACACGCCGAAGACCGATCACATCCCGGCACGTGAGGCGTTCAACACGCCCGAGCTCAAGCGCAGCAGGGTCTCCCGCTCCGGCGACGCCTCCTGACAGGCCACGATCAATCCTGTTCAAAAGCCCCGCCCTTAACGGCGGGGCTTTTCTTCGGCCGCTCTCCTGCCTTGCCGTCAGCCCAACCGGCTTCTATCGATGGGGCATGAGCATCCGCATCGCCTCCCTCCAGCGCTATCCCGTCAAGGGCCTCTCGCCCGAGTTCCTCGAGACCGCCGCCCTGACCCGCGGCGGCTACTTCCCGGCCGACCGGCTCTTCGCGGTCGAGAACGGCCCGGCGGGCTTCGATCCGGCCGACCCGCAGCACCAGCCCAAGATCAAGTTCCTGATGCTGATGCGGAACGAGAGCCTGGCGCGGCTGAAGACCCGCTACGTGGATTCGATCACCACCCTGTTCATCGAGGAGGGCGGGCGCGAGGTGGCGCGCGGCGATCTCTCAACCCCGGAGGGACGGCTCGCCATCGAGGCGTTCTTGCGCCGCTTCATGCCGAAGGAGCTGCGCGGGCCCCCGAAGGTGCTCTCCGCACCCGAGGGCTTCCGCTTCACCGATTCCCGGCGGGGCTACGTGTCCCTGATCAACCTCGCCAGCGTGCGGGCGCTCGAGAACGTGGTCGGTGCGCCGGTCGACGCCTTACGGTTTCGCGGCAACGTCCACCTGGAAGGGCTTGCTCCTTGGGCGGAGTTCGACCTCGTCGGGAAGGTCCTGACCGCGCCCTCGGGCGCGCGGCTCAAGGTGACCAAGCGAATCGAGCGCTGCGCCGCCACCAACGTGGACCCGGCGACCGGCATCCGCGACCTGCAGATCCCGAAGAGCCTGATGGAGGCCTACGGGCATTTCGATTGCGGCATCTACGCGGAGGTCCTGTCCGGCGGCTCCCTGGCTCTCGACGACAGCCTGGAGCCGGAGCAGGCGGCCCTGGCGCTGGACTAGGCATCGGACGGCATTCGGGGGAAGATCACCGAATGCCAGATCAGTGCCTGACGTCACACCGCATGGCTGAGGCAATCACGTGAAAATTGTGTTTGCTGACGGAAACCAGCCCGAAGCGGAATTGGTATCCCCAACCTGATTTGCCGGCCGTGAGCTCAAGGCTCTCCAACAGCGGGCGGATGGGCGTCGCTTCCGCCTGGGCCCATGCCACGTCCCGACGATAGGGGCGGAAGCCTGCCCCCATGTCGAAGCGGTAAGGTTCCCCTCCCTTGACGACCCCGATCGCCGTGAAGGCCTGCAACCGGTCCTTCCCGCCCAAGGTGACGGTGGGAGAGTAATAGACGATCCCGTCGTCCGGCCTGATCCGCCGTAACGGAGCGGCCTTGCCGTGGCAGACCTGCATGAAGCCACCCGCCCGTCCCCACTGGACGTGCTCTTCGCAGGCCACGGCGATCCAGTAATCCGTCATGACGCGTCTCCCTTATTCCGCGGAGGGGGCGAGGATGCGCAGGCGGTGATTGTCCGGATCGAGGGCCACGAAGGTCCGCCCGAAATCCATGACGGTCGGCTCCTGAAGGATCGACAGGCCGCGCCCCTTCCACTCCGCGAATGTCGCATCGAGGGCGGCGTCACCGTCGACCGGAAAGGCGAGTTCGGCCCCTCCACCGACGGCTGCCGCCGCGGGCTGAACCGTGTGCCGCGACCACAGGCCGAGCATCAGACCCGAGTCGAGGGCGAACAGAACGAAGGTCGACGAGGCCTCGACGGGCTTTCGCCGAAGCAAGTCGCTGTAAAAGTCCCTGCTGGCCTCAGGGCTGTCGACGTAAAGAAGGATGAAATGTGCGTTCGACACGGGTCGGTCTCCATTGGCTACGACGGAAAAGACCCTAAAGGGAGATGCTGTCAGATCCTGGCAGCAGTATCAGGCCGGCGCGGGAATGCCCTCCGCCTCCCGCCAGTCCTTCAAAAGGGCATGGCGACGGCGAGGGTAGCGGATGTCGCTTGGAGCCAGGCTGGCAATCCGATCCGTGCGGAAGTGCCGGAACCCCTGCCGCAACTCGCACCAGGCCACGAGGGCGCGAACATGATCGAAAAAGCCCACGGCGATGGGCCAGATCGTCCGTTCGGTCGTGCTGCCGCTGCCATCCTGATAGCGGATCACGAGCTTTCGTTCCGACCGGATGGATTTTCGGATCACCGCCACATCAACCACATCCGCGACGATCGGCTGGCCGGGGCCAACGAGGAGGGGCGAAGCGTCGAGGCTCCTGCGCAGATCTTCCGGGAGCACGGCGGCAATCTTGGCGAGTGCATCATGGGCCGCAGAGGCCAGTGGTCCATCAGCGCGCTCGGCGACCCATTTGGACCCCAGCACGAGCGCCTCGATCTCATCGTCGGAGAACATCAACGGAGGCAGCATGAAGCCGGGCTTCAGGATGTAGCCGATCCCCGGCTCGCCCTCGATGTTGGCGCCTTGGGCCTGTAAGCTGGCAATATCCCTGTAGAGCGTCCGGATGCTTATCCCGAGTTCCTGCGCGAGGGACTTTCCGCTCACCGGGAGTCGGTGGCGGCGCAGTACCTGCAGGAGTTCAAGCAGACGTTCCGATCTCGCCAAAGTCTTTGTCCGGATGGCCAGTGCCATATTCTGGCAGCATCGATCTACGTTTGTACACCCCGGAATATGGATCGCAGATCATCGAAGGGCTGGGCGGAGCCCGGTGGCTTCTGCTGTCGCATGACGCAACAAAAAAGGGAGGGCGAGGCCCTCCCTTCTCATTTCGGTATCGTTCTGCCTTACTCGGCCGCGTCGGTCTTGACCTCGGCCGGCTCGAAGCTCGCCTCCATCTGGGCGGCGTTGGCGGCCTCGATCTCCTGCCGGGTGCGGCGACGGCGGCGGGGGCGCGGAGCCTCGGCCTCGTCGTTGGCGGCTTCCTGCGGGACCGGCGCCGGAGCCGGTTCCTCGGACACGACCGGGGCGGGCGTGGCCCGGACCGGATTGGTCAGGAAGGCCGGCAGGGCCGCGGCATCGGAAGCCTCGGCCTCGTCACGTCGCCGCTCGCGGCGGAACTCGCCGCGGCCGCCGCGATCCTGGCGGTCGTTCCGCTCGGGGCGGTCGCCGCGGTCGAAACGCTCACCGCGCTCCTGGCGCTCACCGCGCTCCTGGCGCTCACCGCGCTCCTGCCGTTCGCCACGGTCCTGGCGATCCTCACGGTCGGGGCGGTCGAAATCCTGGCGGGGCTGCTCGTCGCGCCCGTAGTCCTGACGCGGGCCGCGGTCACGATCGCGGCCGAAGCGATCGCGGCGGTTGCCCCGATCTTGCCGGTCTCCACGATCCTGGCGATCGCCGCGGTCCTGCCGCTCGCCACGGTCTTGACGATCTTGACGATCGCCCCGGTCGAAGCGGGCGGGGCGCTCGCCGTCCTGCCGCGCCTCGAAGGGCTGCGGCTGAGAGCCGAGATCGCCGTCCTCGCCGCCGGCGTAGCCGGACCGGTCGCCCTGGCCGAAGCCGTCCTCGTCGCCTTCCTCGTCGAAGGGACGCTGCTGGTAGCCGTACTGCTCGCGCAGCTGCTCCTGGGCGGCCGCAATGATGCGGTAGTAATGCTCGGCGTGCTGGAAGTAGTTCTCGGCCGCAACCGGGTCGCCGCTGGCCTGCGCGTCGCGGGCGAGCTGGCTGTACTTCTCGGCAATATGTTGAGCCGTGCCGCGGATCTTCACGTCCGGGCCGTTCGACTCATAGCTGCGCGTCAAAGGGTTGGGACCCTTGTTGTTGTTGCGGCTGCGACCGCGCATACGCCTGTTCTGTCCTGGTCTCATTCTGGTCTACGACCCTCGCTGGTTCTTCGAGCCCACGCGATGCAAGCCTAATTTTCACCGAACGGGCTTATCGCCCACCGTTCGCGTGGCAACCGTCTGTCGTTCGGCCATGACCCGTCGAGCCTTGGCCATCCTTCAGTGTCGGGTTCAAGTGATCGCGCCAGGCTGTTCAAAAAGCCCCTGCCTGCGCGATGGATATCGTTTGGTCTGTCGGCATGCTCCTCGCTAAGGGAGCTACCGCTTTCTTTAGACCGAGGACGATCTCTGACCCGAATCTAGCGGGTTCTGCCTGGTCCAACAAGCGGTATTTCAGGTTTTCTCACTCTCGGAGAGGAATCCTTGTGCCCTGAAACCATGTCCGTTTAAGGGCGGGCCAACGCGACGCATCGTGGGTTTCCTGATAGATCGGGGGCTATCTTCAGAACTTCAAGGCCCTTGTCCCGCGCCAGATGCCGCAGGGCCTCGGCCTGGTCGTAACCGATTTCCAGCACCATCAGCCCGCCGGGCTTCAGGAGCCGCCCGGCCTCGGACAGCAGGACCCGGTAGGCATCGAGTCCGTCCGGGCCGCCGTCGAGGGCGAGCAGGGGATCGTGCTCGCGCACCTCCCGGTCGAGCCCAGGGATCTCCGGCGAGGCGATGTAGGGCGGGTTCGAGACCACGAGGTCGAACGGACCCCGGACGGCGCTCGCCCAGTCGGAGGCGACGAAGAGGCTGCGGTCGTCGACGCCGTTCATGTGCGCATTGAGGCGGGCGGTCCTGAGCGCACCCAGGGAACGGTCGATCCCGAGCCCGCGGGCGCCGGGCAGCTCGTGGAGCAGGGCGGTCAGGATGCATCCCGACCCGGTGCCGAAATCCGCGATCGTGAGAGGGGCCTGCCGGTCCGGGATCAGCGCCAGGGCGGTCTCGATCACCGTCTCGGTGTCCGGCCGGGGCACCAGGGTCTCTGGGGAAAGCCGGAAGGGCAGGCCCCAGAACTCCCGCTCCCCGACGATCCGGGCCACCGGCTCGTGGGCGAGGCGGCGGCGGGCGAGATCCGCCAGATGCTCGGCCTCTGCGGCGCTCAGCGGCGCGTCGGGGCGGGTGATGAGATCGGTCGGGGAGATCCCCAGGGCCGCGATCACGAGCAGGCGGGCATCGAGCCCGGCCGTTTCGAATCCGGCCTCGGTGAGGGTCCGGCGAAGGTCGCGCAGCGCCTGCTCGCGGGTGGTCATCGGCCGCTCAGGCGGCCCGGCCGCGGCGGTAGCGCTCCAGGCGCTCCTCCAGGGTGCCGGTATGGAGCTCGAACAGGTGGTTGTCGCGGTCGTAGAAGTAGAGGGATTCGCCCTCGCCCTCGACCCGTGGGCGGGACTCGCGGATGTCCAGCCCCAGCGCCTCGGCGCGCCGGCGGTATTCCTCCACCGTTCCGGGCGGGATCTTGAAGGCGATATGGTTGTAGGTGCGGGTCGGCAGGCTCTCGCCTTCCATGACGGCGACCCAGTGGCCCCCGACCAGGAAGAATTTTTCCGGCGCGACCGAGAAGGTATCGTCGCCCGAGGAATAGACCTCCCGGCCGTCGAGCACCTTGCTGACGATGGCGCTCATGCGGTCGAGGTCGCGGGTGATCAGGGTGATGTGGCTCAACCCCTCGATCATGCCGCCTCGTCCTGGGCGGCGAGCTGGGCCGCCTGATGCTCCGTGATGAGGGCGTCGATCAGCTCGTCGAGGGCGTTGCCGCTGATCACCTCCTCGAGCTTGTAAAGGGTTAGGTTGATCCGGTGGTCGGTGACGCGCCCCTGCGGGAAGTTGTAGGTGCGGATGCGCTCGGAGCGGTCGCCGGACCCGACCTGGGCCTTGCGGTCGGCCGCGCGGGCCGCGTCCTTGGCGGTGCGCTCCGCGTCGTAGAGGCGGGCGCGCAGGAGGGCGAGCGCCCGGGCGCGGTTCTTGTGCTGGGAGCGCTCGTCCTGGACGAAGACCACCGTGCCGGTCGGGATGTGGGTGATGCGGATCGCCGATTCGGTCTTGTTCACGTGCTGGCCGCCCGCGCCCTGCGCCCGCATCGTGTCGATCTTCAGGTCGGCGTCGTTGATGTCGATATCGACGTCCTCGGCTTCCGGGAGCACCGCCACGGTGGCGGCGGAGGTATGGATGCGCCCCTGCGTTTCCGTGTCGGGCACGCGCTGCACCCGGTGGACCCCGCTCTCGAACTTCAGGCGCGCGAAGACGCCGCGGCCCTTCACCTCGGCCACGACCTCCTTGTAGCCGCCGGCCGTGCCCTCGCTCGCGGATACGACCTCGACCTTCCAGCCCTTCAGGTCCGCATAGCGGGTGTACATGCGCAGCAGGTCGCCGGCGAAGAGGGCGGCCTCGTCGCCGCCGGTGCCGGCACGGATCTCGAGGATCGCGCTCTTCTCGTCCGCCTCGTCCTTGGGCAGCAGGATGATGCGCATGGCCTGCGCGGCCTTCTCGACCTCCTCGCGGGCCTGCGGCAGCTCCTCCTCGGCCAGCGTCCGCATCTCGGAATCGGTCTTCGGGTCGTCCAGCAGCGCCTCGAGGCCCTTCAGGTTCTCCTCGGCGGACTGGTAGGACCGGATCGCTGCCACCACGTCGTCGAGCTCGGCGAGCTCCCGCGACAGGGACACGAAGGTTTCCGGGTCCGGACCGGCATTGAGGGTCGCCGTGATGATCTCATGGCGGGCCAGGATGGCGTTCAGGCGTTCAGACGGAGGAGCGATCGACATCAGACCGGAATACCATGGGTTTCCGCAAAGCGAAGGAGCTTGGGACGCAGCGTTTCGCCGCCCCCGGCATGTTCGAGCTCCTGGGCGATCAGGTCGGCGACGCTGCCGGCATGGAGCTCGAGCAGCATGGCCTTGACCGGGCCGATGGCGGCCGGGGACATGGAAAGCGACCGGAAGCCGAGGCCGATCAGGGCCATGGCCTCCAGGGGACGGCCGCCGATCTCGCCGCAGATCGTTGCCTGGCAGCCGGAGGCCAGCGCCTCGTCGGCCACCATCTTGAGGGCCCGCAGCATGGGGGCGCTCAGGGGGTCGAAGCGGTCCGCGACCCGCCGGTTCTCCCGGTCGATGGCGAACATGAACTGCATCAGGTCGTTCGACCCGACGGAGACGAAGTCGGCGAGCGCGCAGATTTCCTTGAGCTGGAACAGGAGGGACGGGACCTCCAGCATCACCCCGAGCTTCAGGTCGGAGGGCAGGGGGTGCCCGTGATGGGAGAGGTGCGCCTGCTCCCGCTCCACGAGGCTCCTCGCCCGGACGAACTCATCGCAGGTGGCCACCATCGGGAACATGATTTTCAGAGGCCGCCCTCCGGCCGCCTTCAGGAGCGCCCGCACCTGGGCCCGCAGAAGGCCCGGCCGGTCGAGGCCGATGCGGATCGCGCGCCAGCCGAGCGCCGGGTTCTCCTCCTCGACCGCCTGCATGTAGGGCAGGATCTTGTCGCCGCCGATGTCCAGGGTCCGGAAGGTCACCGGCCGCTCCTCGGCGGCCGCGAAGACGGCGCTGTAGAGGGCCTGCTGCTCGCTCGCCGAGGGCATGCGCTCGGCGATCATGAACTGCAGCTCGGTCCGGAACAGGCCGACCCCGCTGGCGCCGGTCTCAGCGAGATGCGGCAGGTCGACCAGAAGGCCGGCATTGAGCTGGAGGTTTACCGCGACGCCGTCCTTGGTGACGGCCGGCACATCGCGGAGCTTGAGGTACTGCTCCTGGCGCTTGGCCCTGAGGCGCGCCTTCTCGGCATAGGCCGCCTCGACGTCCGGGCTCGGCCGGATCTGCACCTCGCCCGCGGCGCCATCGACGATGATGGCGTCGCCCTGCTCGGTCAGGGCCGTGACGTTCTCCATCTCGCCGACCGCCGGGATGCCCAGCGCCCGCGCCACGATGGCGATGTGGCTGGTGGGGCCGCCCTCCTCCAGCACGAGGCCGCGCAGGCGGGAGCGGTCGTAGTCGAGGAGCGCCGCCGGGCCCATGGACCGGGCGACCAGGATGGCGTTGTCGGGCAGGGAGCTGGTGCCGACCACGAGGTTGCGCCCGACCAAGCGGTGGAGCAGCCGGTTCGCCAGGTCGTCGAGGTCGTGCAGGCGCTCGCGCAGATAGGGATCGGTCTGGCGCATCATGCGGGCGCGGTTGTCGGACTGCACCCGTTCCACCGCGGCCTCGGCCGTGAGGCCCGAGGTGACCGCCTCGCGCATGCGCCGCAGCCAGCCTTGGTCGTGGGCGAACATGCGGAAGGTCTCCAGGACCTCCCGGTGCTCCCCGTGATGGGCGACGTCGCCGCGCTCGATCAGCTCGTCGATGGAGTTGCGCACCTCCCCGATCGCCTCCTCGAGGCGGCTCAGTTCCGCCTCGACGTTCTCGGCGATCAGGTTCTTCACCACCACCCGCGGCTCGTGCAGGACCACGTAGCCGAGGCCGACGCCATCCGCGAGGGCGACCCCCTTCTGGTGCACGGGGCGGCGCAGAGCGATTCCCGTATCCACCGGGGCCAGCGCCTGGAGCTCGCCCGAGGCGAGCATCTCGGCCAGCACCATGGCGGTGGTCTGGAGCGCCTCGATCTCCTCTTCCGTGTAGACCCGGTAGGTGCGGTTCTGGACGACCAGGACGCCCAGCGTGTTGCCGGCGCGCAGGAGCGGCACGCCCAGGAAGGCGTGGTAGATCTCCTCGCCCGTCTCGGGCTTGTAGGAGAAGGCCGGGTGGCTCTGGGCGTCCGAGAGGGCGAGCGGCTCGGCGGTCGAGGCGATGAGGCCCACGAGGCCCTCGCCCGCCCGCATGGTCGTGAGGTGGACCGCCTCGCGGTTGAGGCCCTCGGTGGCGAAGAGCTCGAGCACGCCGTCGCCGCGCATCACGTAGACGGAGCAGACCTCCGCCACCATGTTCGCGGCGATCAGAATAACGATCTTGTCGAGACGGTCTTGCGCGCCGACCGGCTCCGCCATGATCTCGCGGAGGCGGCGCAGCAGGAGGCGCGGACCGCCGGGAGCGGTAGGCATGAGCTTATCGGTTCCCGTCCTATGTGGCTGGCGGAACAACCGCCGGCTGAGCGTTCAGTGTCGCAGCCTCATCGACGACACGTCAATCAGGCTTGATCAAGGCCGTATAGCGAGTGGAGCGTGCGCACGGCAAGCTCCGTGTACGCCGAGTCGATCAGGACCGAGAATTTGATCTCGGAAGTTGTAATGGCCCGGATGTTGATGCCCTTGTCGGCCAGGGCCTTGAAGGCCTTGGCGGCGACGCCGGCGTGGCTCCTCATGCCGACCCCGATGGCCGAGACCTTCACCACGTCGGTGGCGCCCTGGAGGTCCCGGAACTGGATCTCGTCCTTGTGCTGGTTGAGCACCGAACAGGCGCGCTCGTAGTCGGCGGCCGGGACCGTGAAGGTGATGTCCGTGGTGGTGGTGTCGTCCGACACGACCTGGATGATCATGTCCACGTTCACGTTGGCGTCCGCCAGCGGCACGAAGATCGAGGCGGCGATGCCGGGCTTGTCCGCCACGTTCCGTAACGTGATCTGGGCTTCGTCGCGGGAATAGGCGATGCCCGTCACAACCTGCTGTTCCATGATGTCTTCCTCGTCGCAGATCAGGGTGCCGAGCTTCGGGTCGGCAGGGTCGTCGAAGCTGGAACGCACGTAGGTCGGCACCCGGTGCATCATGGCGAGCTCGACCGAGCGGACCTGAAGCACCTTGGCCCCGAGCGAGGCCATTTCCAGCATTTCCTCGTAGGATACCTTATCCAGGCGCCGGGCCTTGGACACGATTCGGGGATCGGTCGTGTAGACGCCGGCCACGTCGGTATAGATGTCGCAGCGCGCCGCCTGAATGGCGGCGGCAAGCGCCACGGCGCTGGTGTCCGAGCCGCCGCGCCCCAGGGTCGTGATGCGCCCCGTGGGCTGGTGGACGCCCTGGAAGCCCGACACTACGGCGATCTCCCGCTCCTTGGAGAAGCCCTGGAGGATGCCGGTGCCGTCGATGGCGGCGATTCGCGCCGAGCCGTGGGCGTCCGACGTCATGATCGGGATCTGCCAGCCCTGCCAGGAGCGGGCCTTGAGGCCCATTTCCTGGAGCGCGATGGCGAGCAGCCCCGAAGTGACCTGCTCGCCCGAGGCGACCACCGCGTCGTATTCCTTCGAATCGTAGAGCCCGGAGGCTTCCTTGACCCAGCCGACGAGCTCGTTGGTCTTGCCTGACATGGCGGAAACCACCACGGCCACGTCGAAGCCGGCCTCGACCTCGCGTTTGACGTGCCGCGCCACATTGCGGATGCGTTCAACCGTGGCGACGGACGTACCGCCGAACTTCATGACGAGACGGGGCATGGGCTAAAAGGCCGTGAAAGAGGGAAATTTTGCCCCTTCGCGGCGCGAAAAGGCGCGTATACATGACGGCGAGGCCGCGCGCTGTCAACGCGCAGAATTGCACACGGCCCCTCCATTGCGAGGGGCAACAGGAGTATCCGATGTCCGAGGGCGCATCGACCACCATCGACCCGGCCGAGGTCGCCCGCTTCGAGCGGATCGCCGAGACGTGGTGGGATCCGAAAGGGCCGATGCGGGTCCTGCACAAGTTCAACCCGATCCGGCTGGCCTATGTCCGGGACGAGGCCTGCCGCCGGTTCGGGCGCGACCCGCGCTCGCCCCGGTCGCTGGAGGGGCTCACGATCCTCGACGTGGGCTGCGGCGGCGGCGTCCTGTCCGAGCCGCTGGCCCGGCTCGGCGCAACGGTGACGGGGCTCGATCCCGCCCCCACCAACGTCTCGGTGGCCCGGCTCCACGCGGAGCGCAGCGGGCTGGGCATCGATTACCGCAGCGAGACCGTCGAGGCGGTGGTGGCCCGGGGCGAAACCTTCGACATGGTGCTCGCCATGGAGGTGGTGGAGCACGTGGCCGACGTGCAGGCCTTCGTGGACGCCTGCGCGAGGGCGGTGAAGCCCGGCGGCGCGCTCGCCATGGCGACCCTCAACCGGACCCTGCGCTCCTTCGCGCTCGCGATCGTGGGGGCCGAATACGTGCTGGGCTGGCTGCCGAAGGGCACTCACGAATGGGACAGGTTCGTGACCCCGGACGAGCTGAGCGCCGCCATCGAGGCGGCGGGCTTCCGGGTCACGGACACGACCGGCGTGGTCTACAACCCGCTCCGGGGCGAGTGGTCACTCTCGTCCGACATGGCGGTCAACTACATGCTGCTGGCTGCTGCCTGATAGGCCGGGGTCTGCTCCCGCGGGGCGGCCCGCAGGATCAGGAAGCCGGCCAGCGCCGAGAGCAGGGACCCGGTGAGGACGCCGATCTTGGTGGCGTCGATCAGGTCCGGGTCGTTCGGGAAGGCGAGGGCCCCGATGAACAGGCTCATGGTGAAGCCGATGCCGCACAGGAGCGCCACCCCGTAGCATTGCAGGCGCGTGGCGCCCGCCGGCACGTCGGCGAGGCCAGATCGGATAGCAAGTTCCGAGAAGGCGTAGACGCCAATCTGCTTGCCCAGGAAAAGCCCGAGCGCGATGCCGAGCGGCAGGGGAGCCAGGATCGCATCGGCCGAGAGCCCCGCGAAGGACACGCCCGCATTGGCGAAGCCGAAGATCGGGATGATCGCGTACGCCACCCAGGGCTGGAGGGCATGCTCCAGGGCGTGGAGCGGCGAATCCTCCGCCCGGGTCTTCTTCGGCTCGGCGTGGAGCGGGATCGTCATGGCGAGCGCAACGCCGGCCAGGGTCGCGTGGATGCCCGATTTCAGCACGAAGAACCAGAGGAGGGCGCCGACCGCCAGATAGGGTGCGAGCGCCGTGACCCCGAAGCGGTTGAGGGCGACGAGAACCGCGATGCTCAAGGTGGCGAGCCCCAGCATAGGCAGGGCCAGGTCCCCCGTATAGAAGAGCGCGATGATCACGATCGCCCCGAGATCGTCGAGGATCGCCAGCGCCGTCAGGAAGATCTTGAGGGAGGTCGGGACCCGCGTGCCGAGGATCGCCAGGACGCCGAGCGCGAAGGCGATGTCGGTGGCGGCGGGAATCGCCCAGCCGCGCAGGAGCGTCGGGTCGTTCCAGGTCACGGCCACGTAGACGAGCGCCGGCACCAGCATGCCCCCGAAGGCCGCGATGCCGGGCAGGACCCGCCGCGGCCAAGTGGAAAGCTGCCCGTCCAGGAACTCGCGCTTGATCTCGAGCCCCACCAGCAGGAAGAACACGGCCATGAGGGCGTCGTTGATCCAGTGCAGGACGGAGAGGCCCAGGACGTAGGTCTTGAGCACGCCGAAATAGAGCCCGGCCGCGGGCGAATTGGCGACGACGAGCGCGACGATCGTCACGCCCATGAGGATCATGCCGCCCGAAGCCTCGCTGTCGAAGAACCGTCGCATCAGCGAGATACGCCTCGTCCTGTTGGTCGCTCCGGCCTCGCCCCGTCCCTGATCCATTCCCGTCTCCTATCGAACAGAACGGGTCATAGGGCGCGCGGTTCGGGGACGGAAGGCTCAAGCGTGGGCCGTTCGATGACGAATCCGGGAGGAACTTAGAAGCTGCTCCAGGGTGACCGGCCGGTAGTCCCACGCATCGACGCCCACGTCGAACTGCCTCGTCTGGCGCTTGAGCTTGCCGTGGGAGTGGCCATGCAGGTCGAGCCAGCCGCGGCCCATGTTCTTCCAGGTCCGGAAGGCGTAGTGGCAGAGCACCAGAGCATGGCCATCGACCTGGATCTCGGCGTAGGCCTGCACGCTCTCCCAGCCTTTCGCCGCGAGCGTCGCCGGCCCGTCGTTGTTGCCGGTGATCAGGTGCTTGCGTCCGTGGAGGAGGCCGAGCAGCTGGTCGATCCGCTCCGGCCGCACATGCAGGGCGAAGTCGCCGAGGTGCCAGACCTCGTCGTCAGGCGAGACTGTTTCGTTCCAGTGGGCGATCAGCGCCTCGTCGTGTTCGGGGATCGTCTTGAACGGGCGCTTGTCGATGCGCAGCACGCGCGGATCGCCGAAATGGGTGTCGCTGGTGAAATAGACCGCCAAGGAAGATGCCCCGCCTGCTCGTGAGGTTTGAGATGGGGCATCCGGCAAAAAGGTCGAGCGGCCGGCTAGTTCCGGTCGTCAGGCAGGACGGGCAGGGGCAGGATGCCGATTCCCTCTTCCAGCAGGGAGCGCACCTCGGTCCCGTCGGCTTCGCCGTAGATCGCGCGTTCCTCGGCCTCGCCGTAATGCATCTTGCGCGCCTCGTCGGCGAAGCCGCGGCCGACGTTCTCGGCGTTCTGCATCACGTGCTCGCGCACCGCCCGGATCATTGCGCGGATCTCCCGCTCCTTCTCCGAGAACGCCGCCACGGGCTGCGGCTGTGCGGCGGGCGCAAGCTCCTTGTCGGTACGGGCGATCCGGGGCGCCATGATCTGCTTTTCGACCTTGGACGAGTTGCAATAGGGGCAGGTCACGAAGCCGCGCTTGCGCTGCGCCTCGTAGGCGTCGCTCGACGGAAACCAGCTTTCGAACTCGTGGGCCTGCTCGCAGGCCAGGGCGTACTTGATCATGGCTGTGAGATGGGAATGGGATCGCGTGATGCCAAGGTTCGCGGGCGTCGCCGCGCCGTCAGGCCGACGCGGCCTTTGCGGGCGCGGTGGCGGCAACCGCCTCCACCCGGAAGCCTCTGGCGTTCTTGAGGGTCGGGATGCGGCCGCGGGCTTCCGCCACGAGGCCGGTGTCGATCTCGGCCAGGATCACGCCCGGCTCGGTGCCGCCTTCCGCCAGCACCCGGCCCCAGGGATCGACGATGAGGGAATGGCCGAAGGTCTCGCGGCCGTCCTCGTGCAGGCCCCCTTGGGCCGCCGAGATCATGAAGGAGCCGGTCTCGATGGCGCGCGAGCGGTGCAGCACGTGCCAGTGCGCCTCGCCGGTCTGCCTGGTGAAGGCGGCCGGGGCCGACAGGAACGAGGCGCCGTTCTCGGCGAGCGCCTTGTAGAGGGCCGCGAAGCGCACGTCGTAGCAGATCGTAAGCCCAAGCCACCCCCAGGGCGTTTCGGCCAGCACGGCGCGGTCGCCGCCCGTATAGGTGGCCGATTCGCGCCAGCTCTCGCCGTTGGGGAGATCCACGTCGTAGAGGTGGATCTTGTCGTAGGAGGCGACGATCCCGCCGTCCTGGCCGATCAGGAAGGCGCGGTTGGCGACCTTGTCGCCATCCTTCACGGCGATCGAGCCGAGATGCACCATGACACCCCGCTCCCGCGCCACCTCGCGCAGGGCCAGGAGCGTCGCGTCCTGCTCCTCCGGCCCGACCTTGTCGAACAGCTCGGCCCGATCCCGGCACACCAGCGAGGTCATCTCCGGCGTCTGGACGAAATCGGCGCCTTGCGCCGCGGCTTCTCGCACCAGAGCCGCCGCAGCGTCGCGGTTCCTGAGCGGGTCACGTCCGGAGCGCATCTGGACGCAGGCGGCTTTGAAGCGGGTGGAGGTCATCGGGCTCTCGCGGGTTGGTCTCAAGCCTCTAATAGCGGCTCGAGCTGGCCCCTGTCATCCATGGCGTAGAGGTCGTCGCAGCCGCCCACGTGCCGGCTGCCGATGAAGATCTGCGGCACGGTGGTGCGGCCGCCCGCCTTCTGGATCATCTCGGCGCGCTTCTCGGGCTTGGCCTCGATGTCGATCTCGGTGAAGGCGGCGCCTTTCTCCTCGAGCAGCTTCTTGGCGGCGGCGCAGTAGGGGCACCAGCTCTTCGTGTAGATCGTGATGTCGGGCATCTCGGACAGGTCTCCGTCAGGCAAGAGAGTGACATATAGGATTGGTCAGGCCTCTGTCACAACGCGGGCGAAGGCGAGAATATCCACCGTCGCCGCACCGCCGCGCAGGAGCGCGCGCGAGGCGGCGTTCGCGGTGGCGCCCGTGGTGAGCACGCCGTCGACGAGGAGGACGCGCTTGCCCTTCAGCCGCGCTTTCGCCTCGGGCGGGACCCGGAAGGCGCCCTGCAGGTTCTCCTGCCGCTGCGCCCGGGTGAGGCCGACCTGCCGGCGGGTGCGCTTCACGCGGCCGAGCAGGAACGGGTCGCAGGGCACGCCGCTCTCCGCCGAGACCCTCGCGGCCAGCGCCATGGCCTGATTGAACCGCCGCCGCCACAGGCGCCAGCGGTGGAGCGGCACCGGCACGATCACGTCGGCGTCGGCCAGCACTTCCGCGCCCGCCCGGGCCATCATAGTCCCCAGAGCCCGGGCGAGCTCCGGCCGGTCGTTGTACTTGAGCCGGTGCACAAGGAGGCTCGCGGTGCCGTCGTATTCCGCCGCCGCCCGGGCGCGGCCGAAGACCGGCGGGTCGGCGATGGCGGCGGGCGACAGGAGGGGCTGGCCGAGATCGACCGAAAACGGCGTGCCGAGCCGCTCGCAATAGGGCCTTTCGATGAACCGGATGCCGGACCAGCAGGAGGCGCACAGCGCATGCGGTACGCCGGTCGCCCCCTGGCAGGCGATGCAGGTCGGCGGGTAGAGGAGGCCGAGCAGCGAGCCGCAGACCCGACTGAGGGCGGCGCCTACCCGACGTCGATCGAGCCATCCTGTCATGAGGCCAAGCTTAGCGGCGGCGTCGCGCTCCCGCATCTCTCCGTCCGGGGAGGACGATTGGGCCTTGGTTCTTGGCGCCTTTCACGCCATATCGAGCGCCTCATGAGCGCACCAACCGTCTTCGATCGCCCTCTCGTCCGTCGCCGCCTCGCCCGCGCGCTGAAGGCCGGCTATGCCGATTTCCTGCTCGAGCGCGCGGTCGGCGACCTGGAGGAGCGCCTCTCGACGGTCCTGCGTCCGTTCCCTTTGGCTCTCGATATCGGCACCCCGACGCCCGCCGCCACCGAGGCGCTGCGCCGGTCCGGCCGGGCGGAGCAGGTGGTGCGTCTGGCATCCCTGCCGGAGCCGGGGACGATCCTGGGCGACGAGGAGCGCCTGCCCTTTGCGGGCGGGCGCTTCGATCTGGCCGTGTCGCTGCTGGCGCTCCAGAGCGTCAACGACCTGCCCGGCGCCCTCTTGCAGATCCGCCGGGCGCTCAAGTCCGACGGCCTCTTCATCGGGGCGCTTCTCGGCGGCGCAACGCTCACGGAGTTGCGCCAGGCCTTCACCCAGGCCGAGGCCGAGCTGGAGGGCGGCGTGAGCCCGCGCGTCGCTCCCTTTGCGGATGTGCGCGACCTGGGCGGGCTGCTCCAGCGGGCGGGATTCGCCCTGCCGGTGGCCGATTCGGAGGTGGTGCGGGTGCGCTACGGGGACCCCTTCGCGCTCATGCGGGATCTCCGGCTGATGGGCTTTTCCAACGCCCTCAACGATCGCCGCAGGACGCCTCTGCGGCGCGCCACCCTGCTGCGGGCGGCGCAGATCTATGCCGAGCGCTTCGCCGACCCGGACGGGCGGCTTCCCGCCACCTTCGAGATCGTCTGGCTCTCGGGCTGGGTCCCGCATGAAAGCCAGCAGAAGCCCCTGCGGCCGGGCTCGGCCAAGATGCGCCTCGCCGACGCCCTCGGGGTGCCCGAAACGCCCGTGCCGGACCCGAAGGAGCCCAAGCCGGAGTAGGCGTCCTCACCTCCTCTTGGGCGAAAGGCATGCCGCTCTATCTTCCGTTTATGCCTATCGAGCAGGTGTCGCCATGAAAGAGCCCGGACCCAACCATCCGATCACGGTCGAGAAAAACCCGCATCGCGTCCGGGTCGTGCTCGGCGGCTTCATCGTGGCCGAGACGACGGAAGCCCTGACCCTGAGGGAAGCGACGCTCCCGCCCGTTCAATACATCCCGCGCAAGAACGTCCGGATGGACCTGATGGAGCGCACGGACCACCATACGCACTGCCCCTACAAGGGAGACGCGTCCTACTTCACGGCGACCGCCGGCGGGTTGGTGCGGGAGAACGCGGCCTGGAGCTACGAGCAGCCGTTCCCGGCCGTGGGCGAGATCGCCGGGCACCTGGCCTTCTATCCCGAAAAGGTTGATGCGATTGAAGAATTCCCCGACTAGCGCGTCCTCCTCGGAACGTGACGAGGATCGGCAAGGCGCCGCCATACCGGGCCGTGGCCGCATGGCGGATGGGAACTTACTCACGTCCTGCTCGTTGGAGGTACCCGGAAACCGTGCCTTGACGTTAGGAGAGGTCCTTGCCCACCACCATCGCGATCGAATCGAAAACCGTATCCTTCCGCGGCTTCGCCACTCCCTATCAGCACCTCTACCTCGTGAAGACGGTCACCGACGACGCCGGACGGGTCATTGACGAGCGGGTCATCCGCGGCGATGCCGGAGGCGATGCAACCCTCGTCACACAGGCCGATATCCCGCTTGCCAGATCCGCCGATGCGCGAGGCTCGGCGACCCCGGAGCAGCGTAACCATACGGATCTCAACCTTGGCGGGCGTGATCCCGAGGCCGTATGGCAGCTCATGGTCCAGCACGCCGTCAACGTCGACAAGGCCAACCTCCTCTACGGCGTCGACTCCTTCGGCTTCGACACGGGCGAGGGCGCCAACAGCAACACCCTCGTGGCATCGGCCCTGCACACGGTCGGCATCAACCTGGCGACGCACCTGCCGGACGGCGTGACCTTCAACGAGGTGCCGCTGTTCAACCGCCTGGACCAGATGTTCGTGAACGACGTTCTCGTCGGGCAGGCCGGAAACGACCGGGTCTATGGCGGCGTCGGGAACGACCGGATCGAGGGCGGTGATGGTGCGGATCGGCTATTCGGAGAGACGGGCTCGGACTATCTCGTGGGCGGAGCCGGGAACGACTACCTTGATGGCGCCGCTGGCGTAGATCGGATGGACGGAGGTGCCGGAAATGACACCTACCGCGTCGACGATCGGCGGGATCAGGTCATCGAGAGCGATACGAGTGCTGCCGGCGGGATTGACAGAGTGCTAAGTACCGTAAGCTTCAGCTTGGCAAGTCGAAGCGAAATGGCTGGCGTGGAGCGACTCTCATTGAGTCGGACAGGGGATGCAGCGGCACGTGGAAACGATCTCGACAATTACGTTAGCGGCAATTCTGGCGACAACAAGCTATTTGGCGGCGCCGGGAATGACACGCTCAAGGGCTCAGGCGGAGACGATGTTCTCCACGGTGGGGCAGGTAGCGATGCATTGAAGGGCGACGGGGGGCGTGATGCGTTCCAATTCAATGCCGTTACTGAAAGTCTCGCCGGGGAGACGACTCGCGACCGCATCCTGGACTTCACCTCGGCCGACGTCATCGACCTGCGCAGCATTGACGCCAACACGCTTGTGGACGGCAATCAGGCCTTCACGTTCATCGGCTCGGCGGCCTTCACGGAGGCCGGTCAGTTGCGGTTCGAGCTGGACGGCCTCGGCAACACGATCGTCCAGGCGGATGTGGACGGCAACCTGACGGCGGATTTCGAGGTCCTCCTGCAGAGCTCGACCCGCCTTCTGGCGAAGGACGACTTCCTGCTCTGACAGGGTGGCCGGAACAGGCGCCGCAGGTCGGCGCCTGTCCCCACCTTCGCCGACAGGGATGCTTGCCGTCCCGGCTCGCGCGGGTCAATCTCGGTCTCCGAGGAGGATCTATGCCAGCCTTCACATTCAACACCACCCCTTCCGTCATCGTCGGCTCGGGCACCGTCGCGCGCCTGGGTGACATCGCCGCGGCACGCCTCGGCTCGCGCGTTGCGCTCGTGACCGATTCAGGGCTCGTGAAGGCCGGCCTCGTCGCGCCGGCGCTTCACGCGCTGCACGAGGCTGGGGTCGCGGTCGACGTGTTCGACGGCGTGGTTGCCGATCCGCCCGAAGACGTGGTGCTCGCTGCCGTCGCGCGGGCGCGCGATTTCGCCGCCGATGCGGTGATCGGCTTCGGCGGCGGCTCCTCCATCGACGTCGCGAAGCTGGTGGCGCTGCTCGCGTGGGGTGGTGAAAATCTCGGCGACATCTACGGCGTCGGCATGGTGAAGGGCCCGCGTCTCCCGCTCATGGCCGTGCCCACCACCGCCGGCACCGGGTCGGAGGTGACGCCGGTCTCCATCGTGACCACGGGAGCGCACGAGAAGAAGGGCGTGGTGTCGCCCCTGATCATTCCGGACATCGCGCTTCTCGATCCCGATCTGACCCTGGGCTTGCCGCCCCACGTGACCGCCGCGACCGGCATCGACGCGATGGTGCATGCGATCGAGTCCTATACGTCGACGAGCCCCAACAACAATCCCGTGTCGCGCGCCCTTGCCAGAGAGGCGCTGCGGCTCCTCGGGCGGAACATCGAGCGCGCGGTTCACCAGGGGCACGACCGCGACGCGCGCGAGGCGATGCTCATCGGCTCCATGCTGGCGGGGCAGGCCTTCGCCAACTCTCCGGTGGCGGCCGTGCACGCGCTCGCCTATCCGATCGGCGGCCATTTCGGCGTGCCGCACGGCCTCTCCAACGCGCTCGTGCTGCCGCACGTGCTGCGCTTCAACACGGGCGCCTGCGGGGCGCTCTATGCGGAACTCGCGCCGCATGCCTTTCCGGACATGGAAGGCAAGGCCACGGGGGAGGGATTCGCAGATGCGTTGGAGGCCCTGAGTGCCAGGCTCGGCCTGCCGCCGCGCCTGCGCGACGTCGGCATCCCGCAGGAAGCCCTTCCGATGATGGCCGAGGACGCGATGCGCCAGACGCGGCTCCTCGTGAACAACCCGCGTCCGCTCGCGCTCGAGGACGCGCGGGCGATCTATGAGGCCGCGTGGTAGGCCGCGCGTCATGTCCGAGAGACCCGCCCGCCTTACACGCTCCGCCTTCCGGCTGTTTCGCCCCATCGCGACGCGCTGGATGGACAACGATGCCTATGGGCACGTGAACAACGTGCAGTACTACTCGTATTTCGACACGGCCGTGAACGGCTGGCTCCTGGAGCAGGGCCTGCTCGACTTCCAGGCGATCCCCGTGATCGGGCTCGTGGTGGAGACGGGCTGCACCTATTTCGAGAGCGCCTCGTTCCCGGAAGCCCTGGAAGCGGGCATCGCGGTCTCCCGCCTCGGGCGCTCCTCGGTGCGCTACGAGATCGGCATCTTCCGGGTCGGCGGCGAACGGGCGGCCGCGCAAGGATACTTCGTGCACGTCTATGTGGACCGTGCGACGCAGCGCCCGGTCGAGATCCCGGAGGTCATCCGCACCGCGCTCGGCGCGCTCGCGTGAGGTCCGGACAGCTTCCGTCAGCCGAAGGCCAGCATCACAGTGATCAGTGCCCCGAGCGCGACCACGCCGCCGGCAAAGCCCGCCACGGTCAGGGCGTCGTTGAGGTTCCTTTTATCCATGAAGAGCCTCCTGGTGATGGTCGACAAGGCTCCTAACGCGGGGAGGCGCCGGTCGTCTCAGCGTGGCGGTACCGCAGCGTCCAAAGGGCGCGGCTGTGGCTCAGGCCTTGCGCCTGAATCGTCCGCTCAAGGACACGAGGGCGACGCCCGTCAGCACCACGGCGCCGCCGATCATCTCGCGGCCGCCGATCTGCTCGCCGAGGAACAGCACCGCCAGAATCGTCGTCCAGACCGGCTGGAGATAGCCGACCATTGAGGCGCGGGTCGGGCCGGCGCGGCGGATGAGGCGCATGAACAGCAGGATCGGCAGCGCCGTCGAGATGATGCCCAGCGCCAGAAGCGGCGCCGCACTCTCGGGCACCACCGCGAAGGCCGCGGGGCCGGCGAGCGTCAGCGCCAGCACCGTGGCCGGAAGGCCCGAGCAGATCTGCTGGCCGAGCGCGAGGCGCGCCGGCTCCGCGTGCCGGATGGTGCGCACGTAGAGGTTCGCGCTGGCATAGCTGAGCGCGGTCGCCACCATGAGCATGACGCCCCACGGGCTGATGCCGCTGTCGGGGAAGGCGGCCGGGCCGATGAGGATGCCCATGCCGGCCAAGCCGACGAGCACGCCCGCGAACCGCCTTGGGGTCAGGCGTTCGTCGGCGAAGAGCAGATGCGACAGCACAGCGACGAGCAGCGGTCCGGAGGCCTGGATCATGGCCGCAGGGGCCGTGCCGATCCGGGTGAGCGCATGGGCCACGAGCACGTTCGGAAGCCAGCCGTTCAGGGTCCCGAGGATGATCCAATGCCGCAGCTCGCCGTCTTGAGGGCGGATACCCTTGCCCTGCAGCGCGAACCACGAGGCCAGGACCGTGGCGCCGACCAGGCCGCGCATGGCGGCGAGCACGAACGGGTTGATGTCGCCGCTCAGCTTGATGAACAGGAACGAGGTGGACCACAGCATCGAGCAGACGAGAAGGTTCGTCACCAGGAAGGCGTGGGACGGGGCCACGGGAAGCGCGGCGGCTTCCCTTTGCGCGGTGGTCATCGACGGGCTCAGACGAGGAGATCGAGAAGGAACGGGATGAGCGGCTCGTCGGCGGGCGGCATGGGATAACTGCGCAGCTCCTGCGGCTTCACCCATTTTAAGCCCTGTCCCTCGCGCGGCTGCACGAAGCCTTCCCAGCGGCGGCAGACATAGAGCGGCATGAGGAGGTGAAAGCTCTCGTAGGCGTGGCTCGCGAAGGTGAGGGGGGCGAGGCACGGCTCCTTGACGGTGATGCCGAGCTCCTCGTGCAGCTCCCGGATCAGCGTTTCCTCCGGCCGCTCGCCGGCTTCGACCTTGCCGCCGGGAAACTCCCAAAGGCCTGCGAGCTGCTTCCCTTCGGGCCTCTGCGCCAGGAGGATGCGGTTGTCCTGATCGACCAGGGCGACGGCGACGACGAGGGTGAGCTTGAGAGGGGGCACGTCTGCGCCTCCAGTTGACCGTTCGGTCGTGGCGGGAAATGGTGAGGCGCCTCCCATCGGCCGACGAGGGAGCCGTATGCGCTCTAGCACAGAGCGGCCGGGCCATGAAGGCCCTGCTGTTGCCGGACGGGACAGTCTTTACATGTTACAGCGTTGCGATATTCGTATCGCCAAGCTGAACCATGCGAAGGAGTGTCCCATGACGAAAATCGGTCTCATCGTCGGAGCCGGCCTAGCGGCCTGGCTTCTGGCCGGCAGCGAGGCGAAAGCTGCCGACTGCGTCGTCCCGCCGACCTACATCAACGGCTATCTCTCCGAGGTGGAGGGCGAGATGACGGTCAAGGCCGGCAAGGGCTGCGGCTTCGGCCTCAACGGCATCGAGGGAGCCGTCACCGTCCAGAAGCCGAAGGTCGGCATGGCGGGCGTCCGGGGGCTCACGCCCTACTACATCGCCAAGCCGGGCTATCAGGGGCCGGACGAGTTCTCCTACGCCTTCATCGGAACGGGCCGGCTCGGCGGCCCGATGCGGGTGGTCTTCAAGCGCAAGGTTACGGTCGTCCCTTAAGCGCCGACCGGATCAGCTCCGGTAGTCGCCGTTGATCTCCACGTAGGCCTTGGTGAGATCGCAGGTCCACGCGGTGGCCTCGCCTCGGCCGAGGCCGAGATCGACCCGGATCGTGATCTCGTCGCCCTCCATGTAGGCGGTGGTCTTCGCCTCGTCGTACTCGGGGTCGCGCGCCCCCTTCACGGCGACGCGGATGTCGCCGAACCAAATGGCGAGCTTGTCGCGCTCGGCCGGTTCGCCGGCCTTGCCGACCGCCATGACGACGCGGCCCCAGTTGGCGTCCTCGCCGGCCACAGCGGTCTTCACCAGCGGCGAGTTGGCGATCGCCATGGCGATGCGCTTCGCCGATGTGGCCCCGGTGGCGCCGGTCACCTTCACGGTCACGAACTTGCGTGCGCCCTCGCCGTCGCGGGCGACCTGCTGGGCAAGGTCGCAGAGCAGGCTCTCCAGAGCCTGGCGGAATTCCTTGAGGCGGCGGTCGCTCGGCAGGGTGATTGAGGGTGCGCCGTTCCTGGCCGCCGCGCCGGTGGCGAAGAACAGGAGCGTGTCGGAGGTCGAGGTGTCGCTGTCCACCGTCACGCAGTTGAAGCTCTTGTCGGCGCCCTTCTTGAGCAGCGCCTGCAGCACCGGCGCGGCGATCGGCGCATCGGTGAAGATGAAGGACAGCATCGTGGCCATGTCGGGCGCGATCATGCCGGCGCCCTTGGCGATGCCGTTGATCGTCACCTCGACGCCGCCGATGGTGGCGGTGCGGGTCGCCACCTTCGGGAAGGTGTCGGTGGTCATGATGGCCTTGGCGGCATCGACCCAGGCGGTGGGCTTGGCCTTCTTCTCACAGGCCGCCAACACGCCCTCGAACTTCCCGGCGTCGAGCGGCTCGCCGATCACGCCGGTGGAGGCGATGAAGACCTGGGAGGCGCGGCAGCCGGCGGCGGCGGCGGCGAAATCGGCCGTCATCTTCACGGCCTCGGCGCCCTTTTTGCCCGTGAAGGCATTCGCGTTGCCGGAATTGACCACGAGGGCCCGCGCCGTGCCCTTGGCGAGGTTCTTGCGGCACCAATCGACCGGAGCGGAGGGGCATTTGGAGCGGGTGAACACGCCCGCCACCGCCGTGTCCTTAGCGAGCGTCACGTAGAGAACGTCTGTCCGGTTCTTGTACCGGATGCCGGCCTCCGCGGTCGCGATCCTCACGCCTTCGATGGGAGGCAGCGTCGGATAGGACTTGGGCGCGAGCGGCGAGACGGTCTTGGACATGGGGAACCCGGGGGAGCTGGTCGGAATGCCGATAGGAAACGCGACCTGTGGTTTTTTAAGGCTTTTTGTCAAGCCCGCGCATGGCCGGGAATGCCCGCCGAAGCTTGGAACGAGGGATTCTTCGCCCCGTTGACCCCACATTCAACGACGGAGATTTCCATGACGGCTAAGCATCCGAAGACCAAGCCCGAGGAACGTCCGCGCAGCGACCTCGACGTCGATCCCGGCATCGGCCGATCCAAGGGCGCCACCATGACCGGCGAGAACCCGCGCGACCTCGACGGCGGCTCGACCTTCCAGGGCGATGTGGAGAACCAGACCACCCGCGAGGGCGGCGTCGATCCCAAGCGGATGGGCCGTACGAACAAGTGACGGCGGCTCGGTGAGCCGATGCCGTCCCCGGCGAGCTAAAGGCGGGGGAAGGGGATCTCGTTGCCGGTGCGATGCCGGTTGTTTCCCTCGCTCTCCGGCCGAACAACATATCGAGGAGCTAGGCCTGAAGCCGCCCCTCGATGCCGACAAGCCTGATCAGACGACGAAGAAATCGTCGGCCGAGATGTAGGAGAGCCCGGGCCTCAGCCACAGGAACGTGACGGCCTTGGCGGAGCCCGTTCCGTCGGGATCGTACCAAACCGCTCCCGTTGCATAATTGTAGCATTGTAGCCGATCCGGTCCGACGCATCCGCGGGAGCGGCCCCGTCGCGGAAGGCGTCCTGATCCAGGGTGCCGAGGTTCAGCTGCGAGAAGACGCTGCGGGCGAGCTGGATCCCGTCCTCCTGGCCATTGAAGTCATCGATCTTGTCGATGTTCTTGCCGCTGATGGGAGCGTCGAAGATAAAGGTGTCCCGGCCGGCGCCGCCATGGAGATAGTCGTTGCCATCGCCGCCGCTGAGGCGGTCATCCTTGCTGCCGCCGTGGAGCTTGTCGCTGCCGTCGCCGCCGTTGGTCTTAACTCTGACAGAGGCATAGCCATAGTTGAAGAACTCGTCGTCACCGGCGCCGAGGAACACGCTCTCATCCATGAAGGCGTAGTTCGCTATGCTATCGTTGCCGGCTCCGCCATAGACCATATTGGTAATCGAAAGGTAGTTGGTCATCGAATCGGCGCCGTCACCAAGGTTGATGTCCCCAACCAAGCCTCCGCGGTTTTCGATGTGATCGTCCCCGGCCCCCAGATCGATATATCCTTCAATCAAGCTGGCCCTCGCGTTTCTGATGACGTCGTTCCCGGCTCCGAAGTAGACGTCACCGAAGATGTATCCGCTTTCGTTGCCAATGCCGACGTTCTCCAGAGTGACATTGGCCGGGCCGTTCGCCACAATAGCGACGTCGTAGGGACCCGCACGACCAGGGCCAGAATAGATGACGCCCTTGTTGATGATGATATTGCTCTCGCCGGCAACGAAGCTGACTAAGTTGATCGCAGGGCCTTGATCGGCAGTCACCTGGAATTCGTTGAAGATCCGGTTGTCCCCGCCATAGATCAGGATCCCGCCTTGGATCATGCCCATGCCGGAGTTGCTGATGTCGTTGTGCCCACCGGTGAACAAGAGAGCGCTAGCATTCACGGAAGAGGCGTGAATCGTGCCCTGGTTGTTGACGGTCGTATGACCGCTGCTCAAGACAGCAGAACTGTTCCGGCTGTGGATCGAAGCCATGGACGCTACGTTGATGGTATTACCAGCTTCGGAGCCTGGATCAGCTTCGATCAGAATGCCGGTTCCACCGGTATAGATGATGGAATCTCCATAAAGATCGAACGTCACCCCGCCTGAGGTGGAATGAAAGGCGACATCTTCCGCCCAGACCGTTGCGAACGGCATCAAATGTATCGCGGCCGGCCCTTGAATGCGGGCGATGGGCGAATTGCTCCCTAGCGAATTGAGGAAGGCGTTGTTTGAGATGGTCAGGCGGTCGAGGGTGCCCAGCGTGTAGAACGGGGTGTTGTCCTCCCGCCAGGAGTACTGCCCTTCGAAAACGTAATTAGTCATCTGATTCTCCTTGCGACCTATCTTGGTCAAAGGAGAATTATCGGGGCGTTCGAAACAATATAACTCTTCAAATAAAGAGGATTGGCTTCAGCAGATCTTATGCTGAATACATAATTGCTCTATCGCACAATCCAGAATTTGCAGCACGAGAACAGTATTGGCGACAAAGAGGCGGTATTCGCCGCCTCTTTGTATCATATGGGTTGTATCGTTACTGCTGCTGCGGCTTCTGCTCGACCAGGTTGCCCTTGTCGTCGAGGCGCTCGATCTTGGCGTCCTTGCGCAGGCCCATGATCAGGTCCTGCTGAGCCTTGCGCTCGAGATAGGTGTTCACCTGGTCCTTCATCTCCTCGAAGGACGGCACCGGCTTGGTGCGCTTCTCCTCGACCTTGATGACGTGCCAGCCGAACTGGGACTTCACCGGGTCGGAGACCTGTCCGGGCTGGAGCTTGAAGGCCGCTTCCGCGAAGGGCTCGACCATCCGGTCCTTGGTGAAGAAGCCGAGGTCGCCGCCGTCGGTCTTCGAGCCCGGATCCCTGGAGAGCTCGCCGGCCACCTTGGCGAAGTCCTCGCCCCCCTTCACGCGGGCCGCAGCCTTCTTGGCCTCGTCCTCGCTGTCGACGAGGATGTGGCGGGCGCGCACCTCCTCCTCGGGCGTCACGCTCTTGGCTGTCTCGTCGTAGAGCTTGCGGGCAGCCTCCGGGGTCACGGCCTTCTGGGCCTCCTGCTCCAGGTACTGGTCGAGCAGGGCCTTGTCCCGGTTGTAGGCGAGCTTGCGGGCGAAGTCCGCGCTGTCGCCGACCTTGGCGGCCTCGGCCGCCTTGGCGCCGAGCTTCAGGTCGATGAGGTAGCCGGTCAGCATGTCGCGCTTCTGGGCTTCCGGAACGTTGGGGAGCTGCAG
>JAFAAP010000286.1 GCA_023426505.1 Pseudomonadota bacterium | reverse complement strand
CCCAGCCCGACGGGGCGGGCTGCGCGGCCTGGGCGTTCGAGGGCGCGGCCGGAGCCGCCGGTGTCGCGGGGGCGGGCGCTGCGGGAGCCGCTTCCGCAGGGGCAGGCGTCGCCGCAGCCGGAGCCGGCGGCGTTTGGGCTAGGACCGAAACCGGTCCCAGGGCCAGGAGGGCAACCAGGAAAGTCGAACGAAGCCGCATGAGGAAGGGTCTCACCCGCGAATCAGGAAAGGAGCATTCGTGTAACAGCATAGGAGGCTTTTTTGGGGGCTGCGAGATCGTCCTGCACCGTTTTCGGGACGTGCGACGTCGCGTGCATGGGCGCTCGACGCCTCGCCCGGCAAGCGGCCGCCACCCGTCGACCGATCCGCGAACCTTCCGTCGCGTACCCTCTCGCGGTCCGGCTGTTTTTGCGCCATATACGGCCCCATGAGCGCCCTTGCGAACAGCCGATTTCTGAAGATGAACGGTCTCGGCAACGAGATCACCGTGCTCGACCTGCGCGGCACGTCCACCCGCGTCACGCCCGCGGAGGCCCGCGCCATCGCGGCCGATCCGCGCTCGCGCTTCGACCAGCTCATGGTCCTGCACGATCCCGTGACGCCGGGCACCGACGCCTATATGCGCATCTACAACACGGACGGATCGGAATCCGGCGCCTGCGGCAACGGCACCCGCTGCGTCGCCTGGGCCATGACGGCCGATCCGGTCATGAGCCGCCCGGTCACCAATGGTCTCGTGCTGGAGACGAAGGCGGGGCCTCTCCCCGTGGAGCGCGTCTCCGACACGGTCTTCACCGTCGACATGGGCCCGCCGCGCCTCGCCTGGAACGAGATTCCCCTGCGCGACCCGTATCCGGACACCCGCAGCATCGCGGTCGACACGCGCCTGCCGGAGGCACCCGAGCTGCGGAACCCGTCCGCAGTCGGCATGGGCAATCCGCATGCGATCTTCTGGGTCGCGGATGCGACGGCCTACGATCTCGCGGCCATCGGCCCGACGCTCGAGCATGACCCGGTCTTCCCCCAGCGCGCCAACATCTCCTTCGCGCAGGTCCTCGACCCCGAGCACGTGCTGCTGCGCGTGTGGGAGCGCGGGGCCGGCGCGACCCGGGCCTGCGGCTCCGCCGCCTGCGCGACGCTTGTGGCTGGCGCGCGCAAGGGCCTCACCGGGCGCAAAGCGACGATCTCGCTTCCCGGCGGCGATCTCCTCATCGAATGGCGCGAGAGCGACGACCACGTGCTCATGACGGGCCCGGTGGAGCTGGAGCACGAAGGCACCTTCCCGCCCGCGCTCCTTGCCGGTGCGGCCTGACATGGCCGTCGAGGTCGTCACCTTCGGCTGCCGGCTCAACATCTCCGAGTCGGAGACCATGCGCCGCCACGCGGAACAGGCGGGGTTGGGCGACGTGGTGATCGTCAACACCTGCGCGGTAACGGCGGAAGCGACGCGTCAGGCGCGACAGTCGATCCGCCGCATCGCGCGAGAGAACCCCGAGGCGCGAATCGTCGTCACCGGCTGCGCGGCGCAGGTCGATCCCGACACCTTCGTGGCCATGCCCGAGGTCGCGACGGTTCTCGGCAACGAGGAGAAGATGAAGGCCGCGACCTGGGCGGGTCTCAGCGGGACAGACGGATCGGAAAAGATCCTCGTCAACGATATCATGGCCGTGCGCGAGACCGCGCTCCACCTGATCGAGGGGCTGCGCGGCCACACGCGCGCCTTCGTGCAGGTGCAGAACGGCTGCGATCACCGCTGCACCTTCTGCATTATCCCGTACGGACGCGGGAATTCACGCTCCGTCCCGATGGGAGCGGTGGTCGATCAGGTGCGGCTCCTGGTGGAGCACGGCTCCCGCGAGGTGGTGCTGACCGGCGTCGACATCACGAGCTACGGCGCCGACCTTCCGGGTGCACCGAAGCTTGGCACCCTGGTGAAGAACGTGCTGCGGCACGTGCCGGAGCTGGAACGCCTGCGCATCTCGTCCATCGACTCGGTCGAGGCCGACGATGACCTCCTCGACGCCATCGCCAACGAGGCGCGTCTCATGCCGCACCTGCATCTTTCCCTGCAGGCGGGCGACGACATGATCCTCAAGCGCATGAAGCGGCGGCATTCGCGCGACGACGCGATCCGGTTCTGCGACACGGTGCGCAGGCTTCGCCCCGACATGGTGTTCGGAGCCGATATCATTGCGGGCTTCCCGACCGAGACCGAGGAGATGTTTTCACGCTCCCTCGACATCGTCGAGGCATGCGGCCTGACCCATCTCCACGTCTTCCCGTTCTCAGCTCGGCCCGGCACCCCCGCCGCCCGCATGCCCCAGCTCGCCCGCGACGTGGTGAAGGACCGCGCCCGCCGCCTGCGCGAGACGGGTGAGGCGGCGCTCTTGCGGCATCTCGATGCGGAGGTGGGGGCGACGCGCCGTGTGCTGATCGAGCTCAACCGGATCGGCCGCACGGAGGCCTTCACGCCGGTGCGGTTTTCCTCGCCCGTGGAGCGCGGCGACCTGCGGCCGGTCACGATCACGGGCCATAACGGGCGCGAATTGCTGGCGGCCTAAGGCGCGACGCCGCAGGCCGCGACACGCTCGCGCATATGCGCCGGCACCGGGGCCTCTACGGTGATAGGCGGCTTCTTCGGGTAGAGCGGCACGCTCACGCTGCGGGCATGAAGATGCAGGCCCGGACCGTGAAAGCGGGGCGCGGTGCCGTAGATCGGGTCGCCCAGGATCGGCCAGCCTGAGGCCTGGCAGTGAACGCGCAGCTGATGGGTGCGGCCGGTGACGGGGCGTAGCTCGAGCAGGGTCGTTCCCTCCCCTCGCCCCAGCACCCGCCATTTCGTCAGCGACGGCAGGCCCTTGGGATCGGCCTTCATCCACCAGCCGCGATCCGGCGATTTCGGCGCCAGCGCCAGGTCGATCTCGCCCTCGTCCCCGGGCGGTCCGCCCTCGACCACGGCCCAGTAGACCTTGTCGACCTCGTTTTTCTTGAAGAGCTCGTTGAGGCGTGCGATCGCCTTCGGATGCCGGCCGAGGATCAGGCAGCCGGACGTGTCCTTGTCGAGCCTATGCGCCGCCTCAGGCCTGCGCGGCAGGCCGAAGCGCAGGGCGTCGAGGTGATGGGTCAGGGTCTCGCCGCCTTTCGGCCCTGGATGGACCGGCAGGCCGGCCGGCTTGTCGATCACGAGCATCAGGGCATCGCGATACAGCAGCTTCGACACTATCTCTTCCGCATTCATGACGCCTCGGCTATCGAGGCCCACGCGTTAAAGCAAGCAGCAAACACCACGAGGCGAGACGAACCCCATGGCCGAGACGAAGCCTGACAAGCCCGGATTCCTGTCCCGCCTCTTCGGCCGCAAGACGGAGCCCGTCCCGCAGGCAGAGCCTGCCCCGCAGCCCGCGCCGGCGGAACCCGCTGCGAGCCCGGCTCCCGAAGCCCCGCGGGCAGGGGGCGAGCCGGAGGCCATGCCCTCCCCGCCGACGAATGCGGCCGACGACCTCGTGGCCGCGCCGCCCACCGTCACCAGCGCCTCTCCCGACACGGCCGAGGCCGCCAAGCCCGTGCCGGAACTCGCCGGCGCCGATCTCCAGCCGGTCGAAACCGTCGAGCCGGAAGGCGGCGGTCCGAAGGAACCGATCCCGCGCCCGGTTCCCGAACCGGAGCCTGCGCCGCCTGCCGTCGAAGCCGTTGCGGCTCCCGCCGAGACCATTCCCCAGGCGGAAAAGCGCGGCTGGTGGCAGCGGCTCACGGATGGCATGCGCCGGACATCGAGCTCGATCTCGGAGAGCGTCACCGGCCTCTTCACCAAGCGCAAGCTCGACAGCGCCACCCTGGAGGAGCTGGAGGATGCCCTGGTCCAGGCCGATCTCGGCGTGCCGACCGCCATGCGCATCACCGAGGCGATCTCGGCCGGGCGCTATAACAAGGAGATCTCGCCCGAGGAGGTGAAGGCGATCCTGGCCGGCGAGGTCGAGAAGACTCTCGTTCCGGTCGCCCATCCCCTGGCGATCGACCGCGCGAAAAAACCTTTCGTGATCCTCATGGTCGGGGTGAACGGGGCCGGCAAGACCACCACGATCGGCAAGCTGTCCCAAAAATTCCGGCAGCAGGGCTTCAAGGTCATGCTGGCCGCCGGCGACACCTTCCGGGCCGCCGCTATCGAGCAGCTGAAGGTGTGGGGCGAGCGCGTCGGCGCGCCGGTCCTGGCGCGGGCGCAAGGGTCGGACGCGGCGGGCCTCGCCTTCGATGCGCTTCAGGAGGCGAGGGCCAACGGCACCGACGTGCTCCTCATCGACACGGCCGGCCGTCTCCAGAACAAGGCCGGACTCATGGCCGAGCTCGAAAAGATCGTGCGCGTGATGAAGAAGCAGGACGAGACCGCGCCGCACGCCACGCTCCTGGTCCTCGACGCCACCGTCGGCCAGAACGCCGTGAGCCAGGTCGAGCTGTTCCAGAAGGCCGCCGGCGTGACGGGCCTCGTCATGACCAAGCTCGACGGCACGGCGCGCGGCGGCATCCTGGTGGCGCTCGCGGCCAAGTTCGGCCTGCCGGTCCACTTCATCGGCGTCGGCGAGGGCGTCGAGGACCTGGAGCCCTTCGCGGCGCGGGACTTCGCCCGCGCCATCGCCGGGATCGAGTGATGAGGGACCGCAGCAGGGATCATCTGCCCACCACCACCTCGAAGCTCTGCTCGATAGCGGGCTTTCCGTCGCGCATCACCCGGTAGCTCGCCCGGTAGGTTCCCGGCTCGAAGGCTCCCTTGGAGTTCCGCACCCCGGCGAACATCATCCATTGGGCCTTGTCCCGGTCGAGGGGCGGGGCCTTGTTCTCGGCCAGCACCTTTCCGTCGGGCGCGACGACGGTGAGGACCTGCTCGTCGCCGCCTTTCAGCCCGATGGCCCGCACGAAGGCCACGAGGGCGGGCGAACCCGTCGTCGGCTTCTCGCGGCCGGCCTCGCCCGACTCGATCGCCTCCATCTTCACCGGACCCGTGGCGAAGCCCTTGTTCAGCACGCTGCCGGCCCGGTAAGCGAGCGCCTGCCGGGTCGACGGGTCCCAGAGCGAGGTGCCCCCGCCGCAGGATGCCTCGGGCGCCCCATAGGCGAAGGGATCGACCACCTTGCCGTCCTTGCGGACGGTCAGATGGAGATGCGGGAACTCGGTCATGCCCGACAGGCCGATCCGCCCGAGACGCTGGCCCGCCGTCACCATGTCGCCGGGCTTCACCGCGAGGCTGCCCTTGGCCATGTGGCAGTACTGGGTCTCCCAGCCCTGGCCGTGGTCGATGACCAGGCCGTTGCCGCACTCCACGTTCTGGACGCTCTCGCGTCCGCGGCCCGTCAGGGACACGTCCTCCACGCCGTCGCGGGCCCGCAGCACCTTCCCGCTAGCCGCCGCGAGCACGTCGACTCCCGCCTTCTGGGCCGCCATGGTCGGGACCCGGATGTCGGTGCCGGTATGGCCCGCATAGGTGAGGCTGCCGCACTGGTAGTCCCGGGCTGCCGGCGACGGGTCGCGGTCCACATAGTGCTGGACGAAGCAGGTCGAGCCGATCTCGCAGGCGACCGGCAGGCGAAGCGTTACGGTCTGGGCGGCGGCGGAGCCGGCCCAGAGCAGCGCCGCCGGGGCGAGAAGGACGGGAAATCGAAGACGCATGATCGCTCCCTCACGATGGCGCACCATCATAGGACGTCCCGGCAGGATGGCGAGTGACGGGCCCGGCGCAATGCCGAAACGACGCGGAGCCGCCGGACAGCGGCCTGGGTCTACGCACAATCCCGTATTGTCCCGCGCCGTCCGGGATGAGAAAGAGGCGCGATCTTAGCGAAATCGTTATGAGGCGTGCGGCGACCGATGCGTTGCAGGCGCCGCCCAGGACCGCTACATCGATCCCATGATCCGAGACCTCGCCAACCCGACCCGTTTCATGAGCCTCAGCGGCCGCCTGCTGCCGTGGGTGTCGGGCCTGGCGGCGATTCTGGCAGGGATCGGCCTCTACATGGTCTGGTTCCAGGCGCCCGCCGACTACCAGCAGGGCGAGACGGTCAAGATCATGTACCTGCACGTCCCGGCCGCGTGGCTGTCCCTGTTCTTCTACATGATCATGACGAGTTCCGCGCTCGGCACCCTGGTCTGGCGCCATCCGCTCGCGGACGTGTCGCAGAAGGCCGCAGCCCCCATCGGGGCCGCCTTCACGCTGATCTGCCTCGTGACCGGCTCGCTGTGGGGCAAGCCCATGTGGGGCACCTACTGGCAGTGGGACGCACGCCTCACCTCCATGCTGGTGATGCTGCTGATCTATCTCGGCATCCTGGCCCTCTGGCGCGCCATCGAGGAGCCGAACCGGGCCGCCCGGGCGGTGTCGATCCTGACCCTGGTCGGCGCCGTCAACGTGCCGATCGTGAAGTTCTCCGTCGACTGGTGGAACACCCTGCATCAGCCGGCCTCCGTGTTCCGCCTCGGCGGACCGACGATCCATTCCTCCATGCTGATTCCGCTCCTGGTGATGGCCGTCGCCTTCACGCTGGTCGGCGTGGCCCTGCACCTCTCCGGCATGCGCACCGAGATCCTGCGCCGCCGGGTCCGCACGCTCACCATCCTCGAGGCGGAGCGCCTCGACGCACAGGCCGCCTGATGAGCCAGCACGCCTTCTTCATCCTCTCCTCCTACGGGGTCACGGCCCTGGTGGTCTTAGGCCTGATCCTGCGCGCCGTCGTCGATCACCGCACCCAGGCCAAGGCGCTCGCCGAGCTCGAAGCCCGCGGCGTCGGCCGGAGGTCGCGCCGTGGCTGAGGCGACGCAAGCCCCGGCGCGCAGCCGCCTCGTCTTCCTCCTGCCGGTCCTCGTCTTCGTGGTGCTGGCGGGGCTCTTCCTCGTGCGCCTCGGGGGCGACGACCCGTCGAAGCTGCCCTCGGCGCTCATCAACAAGCCCGCGCCCGCCTTCACCCTGCCGCCGCTGGAGGGCCTCATGGCCAACGGCCAGCCGGTGCCGGGCCTCAGCAATGAGGACCTGAAGGGCAAGGTCACGGTGGTGAACGTGTGGGCCTCCTGGTGCGCCCCCTGCCGCCAGGAGCACCCGCTGCTGGTGGACCTCGCCAAGGACCCGTCGATCCGCGTGGTCGGCATCAACCAGAAGGACGGTCCCGACAATGCCCGCCGCTTCCTCGGCAGCCTCGGCAATCCATATGCTGCCGTGGGCACCGACCGGAACGGCCGCGCCTCCATCGACTGGGGCGTCTATGGGGTGCCCGAGACCTTCATCGTCGGCCCGGACGGCATGATCCGCTACAAGCATATCGGGCCGCTGACGCCCGAGAACATCACGGCGTTCAGGGAGCGCCTGAAGGAAATCCCGCGCGCTTGAGGCGCACGATCGCAAGATCCAGCGCCGACAGGAACGCGGAGCGGTCCCTCTGGGAGAACGGCTTCGGTCCGCCGGTGACGTCGCCCATGGCGCGCAGATCCTCCATCAGGTTGCGGGTGGCGAGCGCCATGCCGATGGAGGCTTCCGTGAAGGGTTTTCCGGTCGGGCCGATCACGTCCGCGCCCGCGCTCACGCAGCGATGGGCCAGCGGCACGTCGGCCGTGACCACCACGGCGCCGCGCCGGGCGCGCTCGGCGATCCAGTCGTCGGCCGCATCGAAGCCGGAGCCGACGATCACCCGCTCAATCAAGGGATCGTTCGGCACCATGAGGAAGCTGTTGGCGACGACGTAGGTCTTGATCCGGTGGCGCTCGGCGACCCGGTAGATCTCGGACTTGACCGGGCAGGCATCGGCGTCCACGAAGATTTCAATGGCTTGCGGCGTCCCGGTCATCGATAATAGGTATCCTTGAGGCGCGTTCTCGTCCGCCTCCTTAAACGGCTTGAGACCCAAAATGAACCCGTGATCGTCCGCCCTCGCCTGTCCTCCGCCCTGACGTCGATTCGCCAGCTGCGGTCGAAATACCTCATCAGCGATGCCACCGAGCGCCTGATCCGCGAGGCCGACGTGGCGGCGCTCAAGCGCGCCGGGCAGGCGCGGATCGCCATCGCGGCGATTCTCTTCCTGGGTCTCGTGACGGTACAGCTGAGCGACACCATCACCAGCCCCTTCGCCCTGAAGCAGATTCATGGCGCCGAGGTGGCTCTCTTCGTGTTCGGCGCCGTCGGCTGGGTCATGGTCTGGATGGCCTCCCGGCGCATTCTGGTCGACGCGCTTCCGACCGTCATCGCGGGACTCGACGCGCTGCTGATCCTCGGCAATCTGGCCTTCAACCACTGGAGCTTAGGGATTCCGGGCAGCCTGTTCGCCATGTATCCGGCGGTCTGGGTCATGCCGGTCATCATGGCGGCGACGGCGATCTACTACCAGCCGCGCCTCCAGGCCTTCGTGGGCCTGGTCTACGTGGTCGGCCTCTCGATCATCGCCTTCTCGGACCCGCAGCCCAGCCCCGAGGAGTTCAGCCGCATCATCGGCGGCATGTGGAGCGCCTTCACCTGGCAGTCCAACATGATGCGCATCGTCACGGTCCTGACCGCCTCGCTGGTGCTGTTCCTGGTGGTGCGCCAGGGCCGGCTCATCCTCGAGCGGGCCGTGCGCGAGACGACGCTTCGCCTCAACCTCACCCGCTACCTGCCGCGGGAGCTCGCGCCGATCCTGTCCGAGCGCTCCTTCGAATCCTTGAGGACCGGGCGGCGCATTCCGGTCACGCTCATGTTCGTGGACATCCGGGCCTCGTCAAGCTTCGGCGAGACCATGGACCCGACCCGCCTCGCCATCTTCATCACGTCCTTCCGGCGCCGCGTGCTGCAGGCGGCGGCCCAGCACGGCGGCCTGATCGACAAGTTCACGGGCGACGGCGCCCTCATCCTGTTCGGGGTGCCGACCGAGAAGCCCGACGACACGGCCCGGGCGCTCGCCTGCGGCCGCAGGTTGCTCGCCTTGATCGAGCGCTGGAACGCCAAGCGCGGCTTCAACCCGCCGGTGCGGATCGGCATCGGCATCCATCGCGGCGAGGTGTTCTGCGGCGTGGTGGGCGACGAGGACCGGCTCGAATTCACGGTGCTGGGCGAGACCGTCAACACCGCCGCCCGCATCGAGCAGGCGACGAAATCCGCCGGTTGCGACCTGCTCGCCTCCTGGGACGCGATCGAGGCCGCCGGCGAGGACGGGCTCTGGGCCCCGGCGGAGCACGAGCCCCTGCGCGGCGTCACCCGCAAGATCGTGCTGATGCGGCCGCAGCCCCAGAAGGCGGCGTGATGCTCGGCGCGGATGGGGGCTTCAGGCTTCGCTGCCGGCCGCGTCCTTCTTGACCTCGTGGCGCAGCAGCAGGGGCGTCTGGGCCAGCGCGAACAGGATCGTGAGCGGCATGATGCCGAAGACCTTGAAGCTGACCCAGAAATCCGTGCTTTGGGTGCGCCAGACGATCTCGTTGAGGGCCGCGAGCGCGAAGAAGAAGAGGGCCCAGCGCAGGGTGAGCTTGCGCCAGCCCTCCTCGTCGAGCTCGAACATGCTGTCGAGTACGATCTGGAGCAGGGGCTTCCTGAAATAGAGCCCGCCGAGCAGGATCAGCCCGAACATCGTGTTCACGATGGTGGGCTTGAGCTTGATGAACACGTCGTTCTGCAGAAAAAGCGTCAGTCCGCCGAAGACCAGCACCACCACGCCCGACACCATTGGCATGATCGGCAGCTTGCGGATCAGCGCGTAGTTCACCGTGAGCGCCACGACGGTGGCGACGACGAAGACCGCGGTCGCCGCATAGATCCGCTGGTTGTCCGCATAGCCGAACCGGTCCGCATAGGCGTTGGCCAGGAAGAACAGGACCAGAGGACCGAGTTCGAGGACGAGCTTCAGGAGGGGCGGGAGGCGCTTTTGGTCTGACATGACGTCTCTTCTAGAGCATTTTTCCGGCAAAGTGTGATGTGTCTTCTTCACCATCCGGCGCCATCCCGAGCCTTCCGCCCGGAATGACGCTGGAGCAAAAACACCTCACCCATTCTTCACAAGCTGCCGCAGCTTGGCGCGCCGCACGTCCTGGGCCTCCTGAAAGTTGGACGTGCCGTAGAAGTCGCCCTTCGAGTCCATCAGGAAGATCGAGGCGGTGTGGTCCATGGTGTAGCCGCCCGAATCGAGCGGCACCTTGCGGTAGAACACCTTGTAGGCGCGGGCCGCGGCGGCGATCTCCTCCTCGGTGCCGGTGAGGCCGACGATGCGCGGATCGAAGGAGGACAGGTAGGTCTTCATCAGCTCAGGGGTATCCTGGGCCGGGTCGACCGTGATGAACGCCACCCGCAGCCTGTCCGCGTCCTTGCCGAGCGACTCCAGGTCCTGGGTCAGGTCGTAGAGGGTGGTCGGGCAGACCTCCGGGCAATGAGTGAAGCCGAAGAACACCACGAAGGGCTTGCCCTTCAGGTCCTGGTCGGTGAACGGCTTGCCCTCCTGCGAGGTGAGCCGGAACGGGCCGCCGATCGGCACGCGCGACTGGTTCTGCTGCGGCTCGGGCACCAGCACCAGGACCGCGGCGAGGAGCGTGAGGGCCGCCACGAGGAAGACGCCGAGCGGCAGGATGAGCGATCGCTTGAGGATCATGTGTCGTCTCCTGGGATCATCCGATCCGCGTCAGTGATGCGAATGCCCGGCCGGTGCGCCCTGCGCCCCGAGAGGCTGCACCGGGTACTGCACGTCCACGGCCCCGGCCTTCTCGAAAACGAGCGTGCCCTTGAGCACCTGCCCGGCGGCCAGCGGCTCCTTCAGGTCCATGAACATGAGGTGGTAGCCGCCCGGCTTCAACTCGACCGTCTCGCCCGGCTTGATCTCGAGCCCGCCCTCGACCGGGGCCATGCGCATGACCGTGCCGTCGAGCGCCATGGAATGCACCTCGACCCGGCCGGCCTGCGGAAGGCTGCCGCCCGTGAGCCGGTCCGGCTGCGATCCGGTGTTCGTCACCTTGAGATAGCCGCCGCCGACCTTGGCGCCGGGCGGCGTCGCCCGCGACCAGGCCTGCTCGACCTTGAGCGGCCCGGCCGTGGCTGACTGAACCGAACTGGCGGCTCCCACGAGCCTCACGCCCGGCGCGGGCGATTTGAGGCTGTGCGCGTCCTGCCCGGCGGCCGGGATTTCGGTCCATGCCTCGGTTCCGCCGGCGCAGGTCTGCTCGACGGGGAAGTACACGGTCGCGCCGCCCTGGAAGGCGTCGGTGATCCGGGCCTGGAACGTGAACTCGTCGTAGTGGCCGTCCTCCAGGGAGCCGGACCAGACGATCTCGGTCACGCCTTCGGAAACCGGCTTGCCGTGGAGCTGGTAGGCCCTGGCGTAAGGCGCCTTCACGGTCTCGAGCGTCCAGCCCGCCTTCGGCATCGGCCTCGCGTCGATGACGCCCTCCGGGATGCGGATGCGGACCTTCAGGGTCGGCTGGCCGTCGCAGCCGTGGGGGATGCCCAGCACGCCCTTATAGGTGCTGTTGGGTGCAGCCTGCGCGGTCTCGAAGGAGACGTGCGCGAGGGCGGGTGTGGATACGGCGAAAAACGCGGCCGCGACGAGCGCGCCGGCGGGAGATGACATGGTCATGATCGAAACAATCCTGTTGGCTCGGGTTTGTGGTTTTCGCGGGGGAGATCACCCGAGGCGCGGCGGAGCGCGCGAGCCGACAGGAAGGACGTTGGAGGACAGGCGGAGAGAGGGCGCCTCCGGCACGACGACGGCGGCCGCGACCAGCGGCAGGCGGCTTTCGATCGACGTGAGGGCGGGCGGCAATCCGCCGCCGTGCCCTGCGCCATGGCAGCCGAGGATGCAGCACAACCCGTCATGGGCCTTGGCCGGTCCCTGGTGGTCCGGGCCGGCGCCGGGATCGGTGAGGCACAGCACCCCCTGCGGCGAATGGCCCGAGGCGGCCTGGACGGCGCCGCTCAGGGAGAGCAGCAGGGCCTGGAGGGCCAGCACATAGGCCAGCATCACCGCCAGTGCGGTGCGCTTCCAGCCCGTCATGGATGCCTTGCCCGTCATGGGCCGGACACTGGTGCGTCGGGTCCGTCCCGTCAACAGGCGAAACGGACCGGTAGGGTTAAAGGACGCTTAACCTGGCTTTCCTACAGTGGGAATCCGTCACTCACGCTCGGGTTTCCAGTCTTTCCATGCGAACGGTCCGCCGCCCCTCCTCCGCCTATGACGGCCTCTTCAGCGCCCTGCGGGCGGCCCTTGCCCGCCGCGCCCAGGAGCTGACGGGCCTGTGCCTGATCGTGACGGCCGGCGCGGTCGCGGTGGCTCTCGCCACCTGGTCGGTGGACGATCCGAGCCTCAACAACGCCACGGACGCCCCGGTCCACAACATGCTCGGCTGGCCCGGCGCTATCGTGGCCGACCTCCTGATGCAGCTTCTCGGCCTCGGGGCCATCGCGGCCCTCCTGCCCCTGGCGCTCTGGGGCTGGCGCCTCATGAAGACCGGCGATCTCGGCCGCTGGCAGTTGCGCCTCGCCCTGTGGGTGATCGCCTCGGCCACCGCCACGGCCTTCGCCAGCGCCCTGCCGGCGACCGACCGCTGGCCCCTGCCGACCGGGCTCGGCGGCGTGGTGGGCGATGCGGTGCTGACCGCCGCCAAGGCCGTGACCGGCCTGTCGGGCGGCCCGGCGCACGCGATCCTCGGCCTCGTCTTCGCGGGCGTGACGATCCTGAGCCTCACGGCCGCCTGCGGCCTCGGACCCGCCGGGGACAAGCACTCGGACGATTTCGACGACCTCGACGAGGCCCCTGCCCCGAAGCGCCCCCGTAAGGCGGCCGAATGGGAGGACGGCGAAGACGGCGGCTCCGACGAGCCCGGCTGGGGCATCGTGTCCCTGGGGGCCCTCGCCCACGGGGTCATGAGCCTGCGCAGCGCCGCCAAGCGCTGGAGCGAGCGCCGCGCCCACGGGGACGAGGACGAGATCCCGGCGCCTGCCGGCCGGTCCCGCCGGGGATCGGGCGAGGCGGGCCATGCCCGCCGCGAGCCCGTGCTCGACGCGCCGCCGCGGTCGCGGCCTGTGCCCGCCGCCGCGCCGATGCACGACGAGGACGACGAGTGGGCCGACGATGCGGCTCCCCTCCCCGGCTCCCGGGCGATGCCCGAGGCGGCCCCGAGCCGCGTCGCGCCCGTGGCGGCGGCGCCGAAGCCCGGACGCCGCATGGCCCGCGAGGCCCAGCCCTCGCTCCTCGATGAAGGCAACTACCAGCTTCCCGCTCTCACCCTCCTGGCCGAGCCCAAGAAGCCGGCAGGCCCCATCGTGTCGGCGGACGCCTTGGAGCAGAATGCCACCCTGCTCGAGGGCACGCTGGAGGATTTCGGCGTGAAGGGCGAGATCATCAACGTGCGCCCCGGCCCCGTGGTGACGCTCTACGAGCTCGAGCCGGCGCCCGGCACCAAGTCGTCGCGCGTGATCTCGCTCGCGGACGACATCGCCCGCTCCATGAGCGCGGTCTCGGCCCGCGTCGCAGTGGTGCAGGGCCGCAACGCCATCGGCATCGAGCTGCCGAACCACAAGCGCGAAACCGTTTTCTTGCGCGAACTCCTCGCCTCCCAGGATTTCGAGACCTCGAAGCAGAAGCTGGCCCTCTGCCTCGGCAAGACCATCGGGGGCGAGCCGGTGATCGCGGACCTCGCCCGCATGCCGCACCTGCTGGTCGCGGGCACCACCGGCTCCGGTAAATCCGTCGCCATCAACACCATGATCCTGTCCCTCGTGTACCGCATGCGGCCCGACGAGTGCCGGCTGATCATGGTGGACCCGAAGATGCTGGAGCTGTCCGTCTATGACGGCATCCCGCACCTGCTCACGCCCGTGGTGACGGATCCGAAAAAAGCCGTGGTGGCGCTCAAATGGGCGGTGCGGGAGATGGAGGACCGGTACAAGAAGATGTCGAAGCTGGGGGTGCGCAACATCGACGGCTTCAACGCCCGCGTCTCGGAGGCGAAGGCGCGCGGCGAGGTGATCACCCGCACGGTGCAGACCGGCTTCGACAAGGAGACCGGCGAGGCGATCTACGAGGACGAGGTCATGGACCTCGAGCCCCTGCCCTACATCGTGGTGATCGTCG
>JAFAAP010000261.1 GCA_023426505.1 Pseudomonadota bacterium | reverse complement strand
ATTCCTTCATGATCAGGAGATCCTGAGCGTCGATACGCACCTCGGTGCCGGACCACTTGCCGAAGAGCACCCGGTCGCCGGCCTTGACGTCAAGGGGGGCAACCTTGCCGTTCTCATCGCGGGCGCCGGGGCCCACGGCGACGACTTCGCCCTCTTGCGGCTTTTCCTTGGCGGTGTCGGGGATGATGATGCCACCGGCCGTCTTCTCTTCGGCTTCGATGCGGCGGACGACCACGCGGTCGTGCAGTGGGCGAAAGGTCATGGGTGCCTCCTCGTTCTTAGAATTGGGGGCACTCGTCTGCGTCAGGTAGCGGTATTAGCACTCGACGCATGAGAGTGCTAACGGGAGATAATCACCCGACCGGGAGGGTTGCAAGCCCATCCTTATGGATAGGTAAGCCCGGAGAGAACGGGATCCTCGGGAGCGACGTTGAACCCATAGGCTGCTTGGCGGTTCGGAGGTTTCGTCGTGTTGGATTTTTGAGGCTGTTGAGGAGGTCTGTGAGAGCAAGCAAGCGACGCTTGGCATCCACCCGACAATTCGCTCACCGCGCGATCAAAGGATACGAGGAAACCTTCTACGTGGGATTGCGTTGCTATCAACCCTCAGTGACAGACCTCTTCGTTCAGGGAGAGGATGTAGAGTGACCTGGCGGCTCTAGAACAGCTTGGCTGTTCTTACCCCTTGCGACCCAGTGACGGTCGGAAAGGCCTGTCGCTTCCGGATCGATCGTCGCCAGAGCAGATCCTGGGCTGCTGCTGCCGGGCCGACAACCCCGCTCTGGAGCAGTGGCGAGCCTTCAGCCGCAAGGGCCGCAGCCTGAGCGACGGCACCGGCGCCCGATCCGCCGGCGCTGAAACAGGCACATCCGTCGTTGCCGAGGTGCCGAGCGAAGCTGAAGGAGGTCGCCTTCTACACGGATCGGAAGATCCATGACCTCATCACGGAAGGGATCGATGAGACTTTGAAGCGGCATGGCCACCCGACATCCGCCGAGCTGAAAGCCAGCGCCAAAGCGCCATAGCATCGACATGCCGTAGTGCTACAGCATAGTAGCGCTGTGGGTTTCTACCACAGCGCTACGCAGGGAGCCTCTAGCGTCCGTAGCGCGCAACGGTATGAATGTTGCTCCGCTCAATGCCGATGTCAGCCAGCTCCCGATCGGTGAGGAGGGACAATCGGCGCACGGTCTCGCGGTAGCGGTACCAACGGTGGATGCTCGAAAGAATCACCGATAAAAACATGACGCAACCTCAACGATAAGCCAGCACGAGCGCAACCGCGCCGCGAACTGGCAACGAGAAAAATGGCCACTTGGTAGTGGCCGAGTTCAGGGAGAAAATCCGTCGCAGGAGGCCGCGACGGATGAGCGGCATCTAGGGCGCATGCAGTGTGAGATGAACCCCGGCGAAACCCAGACCATCTATGACCCAAGAGCATGGAACAGAGCAGGAGTGTTTACCCGCTGTTAGGATCACTCGCACGCAGGTGCCGCTACCTGCTCGTGCAATGGTCCTCGCTTGGAACCATCCATAGTGACCTGCATTATATTTCCCGGAAGTGGCTCACATTTCTGAATTGATGAAAAGCTCCTGATGAATAACCAGTCATCAGGAGCTTTTCATATTTCTATCTGACAATATCTCACCTTCAAGAACTCTATATGGCGTTTTATTTCCCGCATACCCCTTAAGTATTACTTCACGTATAGCCTGGAACCGTTTTCCTATTGTGGCGTAAATATGCCATCCCTGCCGCACGTTCGCGGATTTATTAGATCAACTCAGATTTGTGTAGGTGAACCATGAAGCGTTCGCACGCTCTTGCATTGTCCGGCGTTGCCCTGTTCCTCGCCTCCTCAACGGCGTCCTTTGCTCAAACCATCAGGCCGGGGCAGCAGTGCCTACCGGCCGTCGCCAATGCATCGATGTATGGCAATTGCCGCTTGCGTCTTGCTCGCGGCCAGGAGGTCTGCCGCTGCGCCATTCTCCCCCAGGCCCAGCGTAGAACTGATCCTCGCGTCGACCGGGACGTCGAGGTGACCGGCTCGGTGAGACCAATGACGCCGCTTCCGGCAGGCCCGCTTGGTCCGACGAGCGCTCCGCCCGAACTCCGGTTCTCGGACACGCACTACATGTACAACGATGGCTGGATTAATCCCGCCACAGGCCTGCCCGGCCGCATCGCCGGTGGAAGGAACAATGACACCTCCGGCAGTGCTGTGGCAGGAAATACCGGCGGCGGCTCGTCTGGTGGTACCACAGGTGGAGGGAACAGCGGCGGCAATACCGGTGGAGGAAACACCGGCGGTGGCAAAGGCGGCGGCAACTCGTCCGGCGACTCGAGCGGCAACGGTAGCGGCGGTTCTGCAAGCGGGAGTGCTGGCGGCACTGTCGGTGGCGGTGACTTCGGTGGTGGAGCAACTCCCGGCACCGGCAGTGGCAATGCTCCTGGCAACAACGGCGTTGGCAACGGGCCGGACGGATCTCCTCCCGGTGGCGGCAATTCGGGCAATGATGGCCCTGGCACTGGCCCAGGCACCCCCGGCGGCAGTGGATCGGCGCCTGGTAACAGCGATAGTGCTACCGGCAGCGGCGGTCATGGCGGTGGTCGCGGTGACGACAAGGGCGACCACAGTGGCGGACACGGCAACAATGGCCACGGCAACGACGCTGATGGTAACGACTCGTCGAACCCGGGCCACTCCAACAACGGGGATGGCACCGATCAGGACGGATCGGCCGGCAACGGCGGAGGCAAGGGTGGCCATGGTGGCGGCCACAGCGACAATGCCAATGGACCTGACGGCGGCAGAGGGGATCACGCTGGCGGCAAAGGTGGTGACCACGGCGGGCGTGGTGGTGACCACAGCGGCAATGGCGGCGACAAGAATGGCAACGGCCCTGGCAATAACAACGGCCTCGGCAATGGATCGGAGCCTGCCGATAACACTGACAGCGACGTGAAAGGCAGTGACCCCTCCAATCCAGGCAACGGTGGCGGGAACGGCGGAAAAGGTGACACCAGTTCGAGCCGCTAACGTCGCCCAGCTTTGACGCTCCTAGTGCCCTTGGCTGCATGTGCAGCCAAGGGCCTTGTCAGCATCATCGATCAGTTTTCTGCGCGCTTAGCACCCGCATCACCTGAGTTGCCGTCCACTCCCCACCCCGTGCGGTCCTGATGTGTCGCTGATTGAGAGACGCCGCTATCTGCCGGAGGGAAACGGCGCCGCCTGCTTGGAGGCCCTCAACAATCAGCCCGATGTCCGCAGCCCGGCGCTTGGCCTTGCTCGATCGAACGGCTGCACTGGCCTGCGCTCCCTTCCTGGCGACGAGGTGAACCTTGCCCCCGATTGCCACCGAGTTGTTTGCCTCGTGCTTTGGCAACGGCTAGGGCGTCCTTGGTCCGCCGGGAAATCATCTCGCGCTCATGCTCTGCCATGGCCGCGAACTCGACGTCAGACGTCATCAGGTTCGAGATGAAGGCGACGCTTCAAGCCAGGCGATCCAGCTTCGCGATAATGAGGACGGCACCATGGCGCCGGTACAGGCGCAGGGCCTCGGCGAGACGAGGGCGATCGTTCCCCTTACCACTCTCAACCTCCACCACCTCGGCCATGAGCTGCCAGCTCCCGCCGTTGAGGCAAGAGCGGACGGCTTCCTGTTGCGCCTTGAGGCCGTCAACCGAACGTCTCTGCTTCTCGGTCGAGACACAGTAGTAGGGGACGAACTTCCGCTGAGACATAGCAGAACCGGTGAGACACAGCAGAACCGGGATGTTAGGGGAGGCACGACGAGCGTTGTGGTAAATGTAACAGCCTGGAAACTACCGTCAAGCTTGTTGTCTTGTGTTGATGTGCCAGGGAGGAGAGGGCGCGGGCCATAGGGTTATTACCGAGGGATCGTACGAAGTTTCACCTATAATCTCTTCTCCAGCCGGCACCTGCCTGCGCTTCGCTGCGCTGTACCGGAAGACCGTCCTCTCCCCCACTTCCTCGCTCCCAAACACTGGACGTTCGAGCGTGCCCTTCATCCATCGGATTCACCGCCACCAGGCTTTCATCCTCGGGCAGCCTCTGCAGGCGTGCGGTTTCATGGCTTCTATCTGTTTCAGCTCATAGGCACACGCCAACGAACCACCGCTTCATGACATCGCGCATGCCGGTTATGCAGGCGAGCGTGCACACGCTCGCCCATTGCCTCGAGTGATGAAACAGGAGGGCATTGCTCGGCCGGAACTGTTTGAAGCCCCGCGGACTATTGGGATCGAACAGCCGGGCGAAGTTGAGCGGGCTTACCCGGCCGGCGTCAGTACCGGCAGACCAGACGCGGAGTGGAGTGTGGCCGCGGTGGCGGCACATAACAGCCAGTCTGTCCTTGGCGCGGTAATTGTCCCTGCTGTGGCGCGTAGCGAGGGCCTCGGGCTCGGTATTCGCGCTGGCGGTCGCGCTCCCGTCGATATCGCGGGCGCGGGTCATCATAGTAGTCGAAGCGGTCATAGTTGCGCCGGCTGCGATAAGACGGGCGCTCATCCCAGTAGTCTGGTCGGCCCCAATACTGCACCTTGGTCGCCAGCCCCAACTCAGATTCCGCGACCATTGACGGCTGCCCAAAAGACGCCGCGGCAGTGGGCTGAACGGAGACCCAAAGCCCAGCGATTGCCGCCGAGACTGCTAACGCACATGTTCTGAGCAAGACCAACTCCTATGGGACATCGGACACAAGTAGATAATCTCGACTGAACCAACGCTGAAAGTATGAGATGGTCCCAGTGAATGTGAGCCTTCGCTCTCAACCCACAGGGAAATGCGTCCATGCATGTATTCGGAGCCTTCGAGTTGGATATCCAGCCCGGCACTCCCGACAACCCGGCATCTATCCGGATTGCCCTCCTGCGCTACACCCGAGGCGAGGACGGGCGCCTGTTCATCACGCCGGAGTGCGCCTCCTTCGAGGAGATCGAAGGACAGATCAACTCGCTGCAGGACGAGCTCGACGAACTGCGCGAGCGAGCCCGCCGCGCGTTCCAGGTCGCCTGACGAGGGAAAGAGCCTCGTCCGGTCGGCTGCGGCGCTTTGGCCTCTCGCCTGTCCCGTCGCCGACAGATTATGACTTGCGTCCTCTCAAGGCCTGCAGGGACGTCTTGCGACCGAACCTCTGGCCCTAAAGAGGAGCCCGCCTGGTCACCCTTGGCGGGTTTTCTTTTGCCTGCGTGCTGTCGCTTCCCACCCGTCCATCCATGGCCGGCACGGAAGCCGGTTTGATCTTTGGTCCGGCAGTGTTAATTCCTGACCTCAAGGCGGGCGTGGCGGAATTGGCAGACGCACTGGATTTAGGTTCCAGCGACGCAAGTCGTGGGGGTTCAAGTCCCTCCGCCCGCACCACACTCCCAAGCCGCACGCGGACGTGGCGAGACTGGTAGATGCAAGAGACAAATCAGCACCACGGTTCTGTAGACTGACGAGGTAACCTAAATCCTCTACTTTATTCGCTCCGACCATGGCCGTAGGAGCGGCGGTACGAGAGCCACTACCGGCACTGGTACTCGATGGTGATCGGGTTGCTGGTTCTCATCATCATCCAAACAAACCGACCACGGGTCTGGTCCATCAGAAAGCCGACATTCAGAGATGGCTTCGCCTCGCTGGGAAGTGCTGAAGTTCCAGCACCGGACAGACGATCTGCCACACGGCTTAATACCAATGTCTGCCCACCGCCATTCATGAACACCCATCCAATTCCACGGCTGGTTCCGTCACTCTGGGCTTGCCGCAGCACGATGCTGGGCCTTTGGTCGTCCACAACGACCTGATTGACGAGCTTCTCGTTGCCTAACATGGCTGGCTGCGAGGTCGAAACAAACTCACAGGAAAGCGTAATGACCTCAGCATGTGCAGGTTCAATGACAAATGCCAGCAGGAGCATCCATGCTGCCACTGCCAGACCCACCCGAGGATACCGCAGATCGGTGAGGTCGGGGCAGAACGAGCCAAACTGAATTCTATAACTCATGTCCCGAGAGTTGGGGGACAGAGCTGATTGGCACCCTGTGGACTGCTGATTGTAAGCCCATTCAATGCAGGGTCTCGTTGAGGTTGAATGAGTAGAGAAGACTTCCTTTGGGGCAGACAATGTCAAACCGCCACCCGTCCCAGTTCTCGCTGGCCCCTCCAGCTTCTTGGCGTAACTCCGCGATAGCCTGCCGTGCTTCAGCCTTTGCCGTCTCAAAATCCGGGACCTCGATGCCGGTGTCATCCAGGATTGCTTCGGGACCATTCACAAGGTGGAAATAGCAGCGCACGTTGAACGCACTCAAGGAAAAACCATCACAGCTTGAGCTTCCTTAAGAGCCTTGGCAAGGCTGCAAGCAGGTACAGAGCTATTTTACCGAACGTTGGCCTGTTTCGGGGTCCACTTGCACCAGTTCACTTGCAGACACCCAGCCGATGTCAGGGCGAGGACATGGCACCAAGTACGCCCGGTCAGCCTCTAAACGTTCAACCCGGCAGGAAATGGCCCTTCGTTCACCCGGAGGGCGATATACGACGATGGTCCCGACCTGGAGTTGATCTCCGTGATCTGAGGCGGTCTTAGCCGTCGATACGAAGTTTGCGTCAGCGGCTTCTTCTGGTTTGAGGGTAGCCCCCTTGCTGGCCCTGACGCGCTCAAGAGCCGCAATCGCAACCATTGCCCTGTCCCGGTAGCGACCACTTACCGTCCTGAGCAAGGGGCCGCTTGTGCGCCCTGGGTACCAGGTTACGCCACCGATCTTGGCAAGCTCCTCCGCAACAATCTCAATCTCTTCATCTGTCACAGTATTACCTTTCCCAACCCATTCACACAAACCATCGCCCAACAGGCTCAGGTGAAACGTTAAGACATTAGATTATTCCGCGCCAGGCAATCACTTATGTGTGAAGGCGCACACGCAGGAAGAATGGTCCTGACCCGTCAAACTGGTCCATTTGGAGGACAACTTTTCCGGGCATTTTGATCCATGAGGATGGTCGGTGCCATGAAGAAGACGCGCTACACCAAAGAGCAGATCGCCTTTGCCCTGCGCCAGGCGGAAAGCGGCACCCCGGTGGCCGAGGTGATCCACAAGATGGGCATCACCGAGCCGACCTTTTACCGCTGGAAAAAGCAGTTCGCCGGCATGGGCGTGGCCGAGATCCGCCGCCTCAAGCAGCTCGAGGACGAGAATGCCCGGCTCAAGAGGCTCGTGGCGGATCTCACCCTGCACAAGACCATGTTGCAGGACGTGCTCAAAAGAAAGTGGTGAAGCCCGTCGTTCGGCGCGAGGTCGCAGGCCACCTGCAGAAGGCCTACGGCACCAGCGAACGGCGGGCATGCTCCGCCACCGGCTTCCAGCGCTCCTCGCAGCGCTACCGCCAGCGCTCGGATCCGCAGGTCGGGTTGCGGATGCGGCTCAAGGAGCTGGCTGCGGCCCGGGTGCGCTATGGCTATCGTCGGATGCACATTCTGCTGCGCCGGGAAGGCTGGCCGGTGAACCACAAGCGCACCTATCGCCTCTACCGCGAGGAAGGACTGTCGATCCGGCCCAAGGCACCTAAGCGCAAACGCGCCTTGCGCTATCGGCAGGGGCGTCCGGATGTGGGAGAACCCAACGAGGTGTAGGCGATGGACTTCATGGCCGACCAGCTCTTCGACGGGCGTGCGTTCCGCATCCTGACGGTGGTGGACTGCCATACGCGAGAGTCCCTGGCGATCGTCCCGCGAGTGAATTTCCAGGCCTACCAGGTTGTCGAGCCGCTCGATGAGATCGCTCGAAGCCGCGATCGGCCGAAGAGCCTACGGGTGCACTATGGCCCGGAATTTGCCGGTCGAGCCTTGGACCAGTGGGCCCAATTGCGCACCAGACGGCACAGCCTTCTGCAGAATTCGCGCCCAGACAAGCGAAGGCCCCGGAAAGGGAACATCCGGGGCCTTGCCGTGGGAGCATCGTAAGCGATCAGGCGCCTCGACGTCTCAACCACTGGTCCTGATCCTGCGCCTGGTGCAGCAGGGCGTCAACGGCAGACGAAAACGAACGCCCTGGCCGAAGACTCGTCCCTTCCTCGACCGGGGCGTCTTTCATTTGCTCGGGGCATCCGAACAGTCGGGCTATACGCAACACACCCGTTGCAAGAATAATCCGACGGCCACGGTAAACGTTCCGTTTGCGCTACAGGTCGCGATAGCCCTGCCGCCGCTTCGCCTGGGCCAGCGCCTCCAATGCCTCGCCGGCCTCCTCTTCGGTCGCGAACTCGGCCACCATTTCCTGACCGGGTGTCCCGATCCGGCCCCAATGGCAGACGAGGCGGATGGCCCCGAACAGATCTCGCTCGATCATGAGGCTGTAGAACCGCGCGACGCCTCGCTCCGGCTCGCGCCGATGCAGGACGAGGTGGTGCCGATCGGCGAGCGCGCGTCAGGCGTCGCGCGGGTCCTTCTCCGGCCGTGTCGAGAGGTAACGTCGATAGACATCAATCGTGCGCCGCGCCGCAGCTCCCCTGCCCTGCTCCGTGCCGCTCCTTGGAGAGGCATAGAACGGCCCGGGGAGCGACACCGTCACCGACCATTGCCACAGGCCATCCTGCGGACCTCCCTGGATCCGACGCACGTTCCCAATGTACTCGTCGCCGGGTTCCCTGTGGAAGCGCGGGAAGCGGACCTCGGGATCGAAGGCGCTGAAGCAGTCAGGGCGATACCGAGCGTCAGGATACAGGTCGGCGGTCTTCATCCAGTAGATCGATATTCCATGAATCTCATTTCGCTCTGCCCTCTCCCCGTCCGCCCCTTAGCAAAGCCGATAGCCCTTTTTCGGTTCTCCAAGACGCTTCGTTGTCTCGATTCAGGCGCAGAGGCAGCCCGAGGAATGCCGCTTTCCCTTCCTCTTCTAATCTTGCTGCTCGGGCTAGGCACGGATTTGCCCCTTCGGGCCGATACGGATCCAAGCCAGCCATTCCGGCGAGATGATCGCGACGAGGTTCGGCAAGTTCGTCCAAGCCGTCTGACGGCGCTCCTTATGAGCCCAAGACTATGGACAGCCCTCATGGTGTCCTCGACCATCGTAACGCAGACCCCAGCGAGCGCCGCACTATGGCCGTGAGGAAGTAGACAAGCCCCCCTTCGCCATCTTTGACGCGATCACGGCGAGAACGCCTTGCTCGGTAAGGGTGAACCGTGCTGCCAATGCGGGCGGCAGACGCCCTGCGGCGGCCCAAGAACGACGTCGTTCCATTGAGGCAGAGGAAAACACGGCCGCGAACCAACGCGCCGCTGGGTGGGCTTCTCTGGGGCTGGAATGGCCGCTCTGGCATTGATGAGGGCGTCGAGGGGCTCGGCCTCGGTCTCGGTGATCTGTCCAGCCGCGGCGGCCATCTTGGACGCAGCATGCGCCGCCGTTTGGGGGAAAGCCATTCGGACGTCAGGAGCCAGGGTATCCTCACCGATAGCCGGAGGCCTGCAGCTCGAACAGCTCGGCGTAAAGCCCACCCGAGGCAACGAGCTGTTCATGCGAACCGGACTCCGAAACCTGCCCGTTGTCCAGAACGAGAATGCGGTCTGCCATCCGCACCGTCGAGAACCGATGCGAGATCAAAACCGCGGTCTTTGCCAGGCTGAGATCCCGGAACCGCTGGAAAACCTCGTATTCCGAGCGGGCATCGAGAGCGGCGGTCGGCTCGTCCAGGATGAGCACCTCGGCATCCCGCATGTAAGCGCGAGCGATAGCGATCTTCTGCCATTCGCCCCCGGAGAGGTCCGCCCCCTCGTGGAACCGCTTGCCGAGCAGCTGGTCATAGCCGTGGGGCAGGCGTTGGATGACGCAGTGGGCGAGGCTGCGCTCCGCCGCCTGCTGGATCCGGCAGTGATCATCGGTGACTTCGATCCGGCCCGCTCCGATGTTCTCGCCGGCCGTGAAGTGAAACCGCACAAAATCCTGAAAGATCACCCCGACATGGCGCCGCAGGTCGGCAATATCGTAATCGCGTAGGTCACGGTCATCGAGAAGGATCCGTCCTTCTGTCGGATCGTAGAGGCGGGCGAGGAGCTTCACGATCGTGGTCTTTCCGGCCCCATTCTCCCCGACCAGAGCCAGGACCTCTCCGGCTCTCAGCGTCAGGCTCAGATGACGGACCGCCCAGCGGTCGGAATCAGGGTACCGGAAACCGACGTTCTCGAACACGATCCCCGACCGCAGCGGCTGCGGGAACGGCCGCGGGTTTGGCGGAGATCCAATGCTCGGGCGGATGTTGAAGAAGGAGAACAGATCCTCCAGGTACAGCGCTTGCCCGGCGATCTGGGAGAAGCCCAGAAGCAATCCCTCGAGAAGGCCGCGCAGGCGCAGGAACGAACCGGACAGGAACGTCAGGTCCCCGAGGCTGAACCCGCCTTGGACGGTCCGCCATACGACCAAAGCATAGGCGAGGTAGTAGGCACATGACGCGAGCGCTGCGAACAGCGTGCCCCATGCGGCCCGGCGGATCGCAAGCCGCCGGTTGTCTGCATACATGCGGTCCGCAAATCCTCTAAAACGCTCGACCAAGAAGGCATTGAGTCCGAAGAGTTTCACCTCCTTGGCGGTCTCGACACTCGAACCGAGATAACGGATGTAATCGAGCTGACGCCGTTCCGGGGTGCGAAAGTAATTGAGCCGATAGCCCTGCGCATTGAAATGCACCTCGCCGACAAAGGCTGGCAGGAGGGCAAGGATGGTCAGGACGATGAGCCATGGGGCATAGGCGAGCAGGCCAGCGGCGAGCGACAGGGCCGTGAGCAAGTCCTGGACCTGCCCGAAGATCTGGGTCAGGAGGGTGGTTCGCCCGGTGACCTGACGGCGAGCCCGTTCCAATCGGTCCTGCTGATCGCTGCTTTCGAACTGCTCGAGATCCAGCGTCGTCGCCTGTTCCATCAGACGCACGCTGGCAAAGTTGCTATAGCGCTCGGACAGGAGAGCGTCGACCAAGGAACTGGCCCGCCCCAGAAGATCAGCCATGATGGCAAGGCTCAGCTCTAGAAGGAGCAGCCTGCCGAGAGCATCAAGCCGGCCACTGCCGACCCAATCGCCGAGGCTTCCGCCTGGCGAGGGGATGTGGGTCTGGGCTACGACCTCATCAATGATGAGCTTGCCGACATAAAGGACCAGAATGGGCAGAGCCGACCGGGTCAGTCGCAGCCCAAAGCTGGCGATCGTGAGCCGTGCGCTTGCCTGCCAGACCAAGCGGAACAGGGACGGAAGGTGACTCAAGGCGCCGATCCGCTCACGCAGGGAACGGTTGGCGGGGAACACGGAGGCGGCCATCCCATTAAGATGGGAGCCCAAGGTCCCGCTGTCGAGCCAAGGGTTTATCGCAGCTGGGTTGGTTTCTTTGCGAATGTTGCCGCACTTGCATAGTCTACCCGCGCAGGCCCAGAGCCGAGCACATTCCGGCTCGAGGTCTCGTGGTCAAATCACCCCGTGAAACGGTGAAACACCATTGAGGAAATCCCCCATAAATATTCGAATTGCCGGTTCGATCGTAACCAGGCGCGCTCCCGCGGATGCCTTTACCGGAGCGGTTTGGCACGATCCGATCATTGATGCGCCGGCTCCCACCCAGGTTCGCGCCGCCCGCATCACCTTTGAGCCAAGCGCCCGCATTGCCTGGCATATGCCCGCCCTCGGCCAACCCCTGCATGTCCTCTCCGGAATAGGGCGGGTTCAACCCTGGGGTGGGCCGGTTCGGGAGATCCCGCCGGGCGAGAAGCACTGGCACGGGGGCCCACCTGACATCGGCGTACTCCATCTCGCTATGCAGGAAGTGCACGACGGACCCCAAGTTACCTGGATGGAGCATGTGACCAACGAGCAGGACAACGCCGCACCGGAACCTGAACCGGGCTTCCTTCCCCTGCGCTCCTTGCTCTTGATCCGCCTCAAGAACAATTTGCCAAACCGCCTCGGAGAGCGCCATGACAGACCAAGACCATGACAGCAGCCACGATCCGCACGAGCACTGGAAGCACTACGGCGTTCAGGTGATCAAGGGCGACCGCCTCGATCCGAACACCGCCCAGACTCCGGGCATGTTTCGCCAGGCCGCGATCAATCACGCCCGAGTGGGGGCCCAGAAGATCTGGGCGGGCACGGTTTCGATCCAGCCGAATGCCAAGACCGGAGTGCATCACCACGGTGAGCTGGAGAGCGTCATCTATGTGGTACGTGGCAAGGCTCGTATGCGCTGGGGTGAGCGGTTGGAGTTCGTGGCGGAAGCCGGGCCTGGGGATTTCATCTATGTGCCGCCCTTCGTACCCCACCAGGAGATCAACGCCAATCCCGACGAGCCCCTCGAATGCGTCCTGGTGCGCAGCGACAACGAAGCCGTCGTAGTGAACATCACCGATGTCGACCCTGTCGAGAAGCCTGAAGAGGTCTACTGGATTGATCCTATCCATAAGCAGCCGGAATAGCCGTGGGACAGCGCCGCAGGGACAGGCTCAAGAGGAACCCCGATGCACTCATCCCGGCTGGCAGCAGGTTCACCCCGCCCGCACGCAACATTACGAGCCGCTGGAAGAAGACTTTGCCCGCATCAGCTCGATCGAGGACGCGATCGGCGTTCGGTAATGAGATGCCGAAACCCTGATGCCGGACGGCGCTGCCGACAGCCGCGCCGACCAGATCGCAACCGTCGTGGCATCGTCCATGCGCTTCTGATCGCACCCGATACGGGCGACCTCCTTGGCCGGACGGATCAGGACAGCGACCATCTTGACGATTGGCAGTGCGCCAACCTGCGCGGGATGCGCCGGATCTATTCCAGGGGCTGGAGGCCAGGCCGAGATAGCCGGCGATCTCACGCCGGTTCTCAAAGCTGGGAAGAAAACCTCGTCGGCCAGGACACTGGCGATGGTTAGGCCGATGCCGCGCAGCCGGCTCAGCTGTAGGCCAAGGCTATGGGAGAGGCGTAAGCAGTGGTAGCAGGGTGCTTATGTAACTTGCTCTTTCTATGTACCACGAACTAATTCCATCCCTACTCTTAAAGGGATTTGCCAATCGTCTGCGAGCAAATGTCAAATTCCGAAAGCGTTATTGCCAGCCGAGATATGTTTAATTGGTACCCAAATTTGAAACTCGCACGCGAGGGAATAGTCTAGCCCGAAACGGGTGAGGTCTGACCGTCTGATATTCAAGTAGTCAGGAATTTCCGCACATGTGGGAAACAGGTGACCTAAGAGGTGCTGAAGCGGAGTACGCCTTGCCCGATGAAGCAAAGGCGATGTTTCGCCAACTCAGGCAACTGATCACACATAGAACCGACATTGTCTGGGGCGAGCATTGCACGGAATGTGTGTACCCCTCATGTTATGCGAACTGCTCCTTTTATTCGCCACGTGAGGACTTCAACTGCCGGCGGTTCCTGCATGGCATCGAACGTCTACGGGATCCCGAACTCGACTTGGTTCGGATTCAGTTCAAACGGTGGGGCAAGCTAGAGGGTCGAGCGCCACTAGGTCTCAAGCCGACCGCGGTCGCGCGAGGACTGGAGTGGCTAGACCGCAGCATTACGTCGTCCTTGAGTCGTTTGCCCCGGCGCCTCCCGGGGAACGCAGTCTGGAGGCTAAACACCCTAACAAATAGGATCAAGCAAAGAGCTTCGCAGCTGGGACGTCCGGTTGGGAACAGTCACCAATTCGTTGTTGAGACCTGGCACGATGGGAGCGAGTCCATACCGTTTACCTTAACCTTGCTGCCGTCCTCGGCAGCGGGGAAGCGTATGTACCAGACTGCACTCTCTCTAGCTCCAGGCTACACTCGTACATGTCTGCCAGCTTCGGAAATCATGCGGAATGTTTCTCTACAGGAGCCGTGCTTGATACAGCTCGAACCGGTTACCGAAGGCACTCCTCCAATTACGTTTGGTGTTCTGGATTTCGTTTGGGCGCAAACCCTGATCGACTCCGCGTCGATACCGAAAGAGCCCAATGGCAAGCGCCCGCAGATCAAGTGCGTGATCTGGGACCTTGATAACACGATCTGGAAGGGCACACTTGTCGAGGATGGGTTAGAGGGAGTTACGCTCGTCCCTCATGTTGTTGATGCAATCAAGGCATTGGACGCTCGAGGGATCCTTAACTCAATCGCGTCGAAAAACGACCGGCAGGCAGCAGTGGATGCCCTGACCCGTTTCGGCCTGATTGACTATTTCGTTTCTCCACAGATCAGTTGGAATCCAAAAAGCGAGGCAATCAGACAAATTGCAACGCACCTCGATCTCGGGACAGACACCTTCGCTTTTATCGACGATCAAGCATTCGAGCGCGGCGAAGTCCATACATTCTACCCCGAAGTCGAGATCCTGCCCGAAACGGCTGTCGATACCCTCTTGCAAATGCCGAGATTCAACGTTCCTGTTACGGCAGAGAGCTCGAGACGCCGACTCTTGTACAAGACCGAGGAGCAACGGCTAACTGCCCGGGCGAGTTCTGGGATGGACTACGACCAGTTTCTGCGCGAGTGTCATATCCGGCTCAAAATCACTCCCCTGTCGGCTGCCACATTACTCAGAGTATACGAGCTCAGCCAGCGAACCAATCAGCTCAACATCTCAGGCAGACGCTACACGCGGGACGAACTTGAAACCTTGCTCACCTGCCCTGCCGAAACCACGTACGTATTGAGCTGTGCGGATCGGTTTGGGGACTATGGCATCATAGGCTTCTGCGTGCTTAACGAGAGCACGCACGGCGTGGAAAGCTTTTTCATGAGCTGTCGGGTGCAGCGAAAATTTGTAGAAAATGCCTTCTTCAGCATGCTCAGCATGAAACTTGCAGAATCGGGGATTGGGCTATTGCGCATCAACTTCCGAAAAACTCCAAAGAATGCAGCGGCAGTCAGAATGTTGCTCGAGTTAGGTTTCAAGTACGAACCCTCGGAAGGGGAAGAGAGCGGTCAATTTGTCAGGCCTGTCATGGAGCCCGTCCCCAACAGTGAGATTGTCACAATCGAAGAGGAGAACCTATGAGCGGATCGGCATGAATATGCAGCCAATTGGCACAGCCGTATCTACGGCCCAGCATCTCCCCCCGCCAGGGCTTTCTCGCTGGCTCACCCAGCGTCTGGCGCGCAACTGGACGATCGGCAAGCTCGCAAACCGAGCGTCCTCCCCAGTTGTGAGCTTTACCTTTGACGACTTCCCTAAATCGGCGGTCATCAACGGAGCGCGCATCCTGAGAGCAAACGGCGTGCGCGGAACCTTTTTCGCTTCAGGCTTATTCGAGGGGCACCACGAATCTGGAATTGATTATTTCGACCGGGATGACTTGGTCGCACTTGCGGCAGATGGGCACGAGATCGGGTGCCACACGTTCGGGCACCTGGCGCTGCCATACACGAAAGCGAGGGATCTAGATGACGACCTGGCCCGCAACGCCGAGTTTGTCCGCTCGACGTTGGATAACTACGAGATGAGTAGCTTTGCATATCCATTTGGCTTCGTCAGCATTCCGAAAAAAGCTTACATCGGCAGGAGATTTCCAATTGCTCGCGGTATCTGGCCTGGTGTGAACGAGACCGCTATAGATTTCCGACAACTCAAGGCAATCTCTCTCGATCCGTCACTGAAATTTGACGCAGTGACGAAGGCGCTCGATCGTGCCCAAGCTAGCAACGGATGGGTGATATTCTTCACACATGATGTGTCAGTTGTTCCAAGTCATCATGGTGTGACCCCCCCTGAGCTCGAGCGTATCCTTGATGAAGTTCTGGCGCGCCGAATTGACGTGTTGCCCATGAAGAATGCTGCCGCGAAGGTGCGGTTCGCATGTTAGAGCCGTTTGGGGTGAACCGGATTGCGAGACCGGACCCGGTAGTGATCGGCGGCATGACCGACGAGGCTCGCCATGACTACATCGTTGTTCATGGTCCGCGCCGACGCTGTCTGCGGTCTGTTGAGAAGGGTAGCTCTATCCGCGGGGCCGTCACGTGAACCGGCGCCGGACGAAAGGAGGCGGATTCGGCGGCAATGCAGACTCGGGTCTTCCACTCGACCACAGCCTCGAATTTGCCGTTCTGATCGACGGCCCGCAAGAGGCAATGCTTTCGGCTGGAAATCATGACCACGATCTCATTTAGACGCCAAGTGTCATCGCGGCTCGGCGTCTGTGCTTGAGTTGGCGAGTGCAGCCAAGCCCGCCCCTGCAACCCGCCAGTTATCGTTCCGCGCAAGCCGGAAGCACATTACGGCATATGTTGCGTCGGAGCCTGAACGTTTCTTACAAGACGATAGGACATCGCGCCGTAGAACAGTCCTGAAATGACCAGGGCGGCTGTTCCGATCAGCATCCAGTCGCCGAAGCCCATCTCAGGACGTGCAAACGAGAAAACCACCAAACCGCCCAGCACTGCGGCCGGAAAACTAATCACGAGCCAGATTCTGAGCTTGTCGACCGCCTCTTCGCGCATTGCACGGACGATGTATGCATATGAACAGATGAGCTCCGCGAGCGTAATCGCAAGCAGAAAAAGCTCCAGGCTTTTCCAGAATAGCAGAAGTAACCCGCCTGGTATAATCGACAGCGCGGAAAGAACCGAGCCGAAACTAATCAGCCGGGTATCGCCCCGTTCGTAGGCTCTCGGGACTGGCAATACCAACATGAGTTTGACGAAGACATTCAAGCCGGCAATACACATGAAGGTACGCGAAGGCTGGTATTTCGACCCAAATATGAACTCGATTGCTTGATCGCCAACGAGGCAGAGGACAATTCCATAAATAAAGCTGAGCCCAGAAAGTCCGAGGGCCCAGCAGTTCAACAGAAATTCGGCAGGCTTCTTGCTTTCCCTCACCCCGACGAACAGCGGCACCAGAATTGTGGTCAGGAACTTCCCCAGTACGCCGCGCGGCAGCAGCGCCACACCGTAGGCTATACTATAGAGTGCAAGCGGCGCCGGCCCGAGAATAGTGCCCACCAGTAACCGGTCGCTCATGCTCACGGTGATGGCAGTACCATGGAGGATCAGCGGGCGCCCGAAGGCAATCGCATCCGAGGCAGCGTGAGCGTCCCAGCCGAGCCGATAGCGTCTGGGTGAGAGAAGGTGAGTTAATGCCACCGTGGCAACTGCTCCGCTCAGCATGCCCCACAGCATACAAGTGAAAGTCGGGGATATGGCCGCCCCCGCAAGTGTAGCTGCAACGGCGGCGAGTTGGCCCCCACTGAGCACTGCCGCCTCGCGCCAAAAGACATAGTTGCGCATGGCTTCCTTCACGCCTAAATTCTCGAAGCCGCGCAGAAAAGAGATCAGCCCAAGTGCCGCATAGGCCCAAGTGAATTCAGGGACTCCAAACATGTAGGCCATGGCGGGTGAGATGGCCATGATGACCAGCCCGACGATTGTGGATCGGATCAAAGCTAGACTGTGGAGGGTCTTTAGGGTGTCTTCGGACAGATCCCGCCCCGGTGTCCGCACCGCATAAACCGGAAGTCCGAAATCGCACGAAACCTCTATGATGCTGCTCACGATCGTGAGCGAGAACACGAGGCCAAGTTGCTCCGGCGCAATAAGACGAGCAAGGACTAGATTGCGTAGCAGCGGTAGAATCACCTCGAGTAGATTGGCGCCAGCCAATGGTGCACCTGACCGAAGGCTCAATCTTACTGCGAGTTGCACAATGGTTTCTCCGGTCAGTGTCAGGTACGCCGCAGGCAGTTTGAGGAGAGGCCTCGGCTTTGCCCTACCCTCGGCAAGATGGCCGGTCGGGGCCGAACGTCAGAATAACGGATGAGAAGAAAAGTAGCATTGTTAGCCCGGCGACGGAGAAAATTACAGCCTCGGTCAGACCGTAAATCAAGAAAAAGACGACGATACCCAACTCCGAGAAGCGGCGTCTTGCAAAGGCCCGTCTGAGTGTTATCGCAAGAGATGTGATCAGGAGGCCTAGTCCAAGTACGCCGCTTGAGAACAGAACCTCGAGATAGGTGTTGTGTGTGTTCCCGACAGCACCGAACAGATCAGGACTCTCGCTCAAGGCGAATGGGCTAGAACCGTAGCCTAGACCCAGAATCGGCTGATCAGACCAGAGCTTCAGAGCTACGCGCCAGATCTCAGTTCGTCCCGTTAGACTCAGCACCTCGTCCGAATTGCCTGAACGGGCAATGCCTGTGAAGAGCACCTCGCCCAACGCATAGACTGCGAGTGTTGTCACAGTGCCGACAAGGAGAACTACGATGGCGCGAAAACCAAAATTTCTTTGGCAGATATAGATGCTTGCTAAGCAGCCCGCCGACGCGATCAGCGCCATCCGATTGTTGCTCAAGATAGCTACGATTGCGAAGACGCAAAGCATCACGCCGTGACCAATGCCTGCACCGCGGCGACGCTGCAGCAGAAGCGCCAGAAGAAAACTAGGAGCGGCGCTGCCGCCGGCACCGTTAGGATTGCCGAAGAGCCCTTGCAGCCTTGTCGTGATCTCGTATTGGCCTGCTGCGTTCCAATCAGACAGTCGGCCGAGCGATGGATTCGTAAAGTAGATGACAATCGACCCAATGCTTAGAACAAGACAGGTCGCCGTCATCACGCGAACGAGCGACTGCCGCCCATAGAGCTCGCAAAACGACCAAAGGAAAAGAAAACCGCCGAGCGCAGAGGAGGCCGCGACGAACGACTGAACAGGGTCAGCCGCGTAAGAAGAGCTAACAATCAGCCACGCGAGAAGCGTAATCCATAATAGCGGCTCAGGTTTGATCCCCGAAAGGAGCCGCCGAACCACCACTGAGGCACTCAGGACAAAAAATAGGGCAAAGCCCGCCAAGCGTAACAGGACTTGTGCGTCGATACTCTTGTCCTCAAAGCCTCTGTGGCGGAAATTTATGCTAACGGCTAGCACAACGCCGATGGCCACAAGCGACGCAATCGAAGATGGCACCGTCAGAAACTGCACCACGATATGCAGCGCAAACAGCGTTACGGGAATGGCGAGGAGCAATCCTAGGGCAATGGTGGGCTCATCGTCGGCTACCCACACGATGGCCATTGCCGCAGCCCAGGTCACGCCGAGCAGGACGACGGGACAGCGCGGCGATCCTGTCTCAACCACCGCTTTTACCGCTGCTCTGGAGCGCATGGCAAAACGTTCGGCTGATCAACAGCCGAAGCAGCTGGCTGAAATGCCCCCGCCAGCAAACGGCTCGCCCGGTCAGCGATTGAGGATGATGCATGTGCGTTCTCACCACGTCGAGCCTTCTCGGGGCAACCCCGTTTTCAGAGCAATCTCGACGGTATCTCCAGGCATCAGCTCCGTGTTTTCGTCAGCTTGCTCGATAGGAGCATTGCTCTGCGACCGAGTGATCCGGACCTCAGGCCGTGCTCCACCACGAACCAATTGCGAGCGAATTATCCCCGTATATTCGATCTTCTGACCAACAGCCTCGAGACGAGAGCGAACATTGGCGAGCGCTGCACCAGCTTGTTCGAGTTCCTTGATGACCTCCATCCTCCGGTTCTCCGCGAGCCGCGCGAGATCCCGCCTCGCATCATCCCGCTTACGCTTTGCCTCGGATAGCTGGACGCTGGTCTGAAGCGCCTGTGTCGCCGAGAAGAGGTAGAGCCGTCTGGCCTCGGACAGGCGGCTCATGGGAAGGTTTCCAGTTGCACTGAATGCCTTCAGGCGCATGAAATCGTCCGAGTCGGCTTTCAGGTTCTCATCATCCTTGCCTTCGCGGGTTTCGAGCAACTCTATGCTGCTTTGCGCCGTTTTGACCGCCTGTTCCAGATACTCCCGTTCGGCCTTGTTGCGGTTCATCTGAGCCTCGAGTTCCTGCCGGGCGAGTTCCCGCATTCGGACAAGCTCCTGCGCCGGGAGAGGCGCCTGCGTCATCTCCTCGAGTGACCGAGCATTCCGTGGCTCCAGTTCTGTTTGGAGGCGCCAGATCCGTGCCTGCTCTTGTACATACTGGATCCACATGGATTGATGCTCGTTTCGGAGATCAGCGGACTCCAGGAAAGGGTTGTTCATACGGAAGCGCATTATTTCATATCCGCCAGCGAGCGACACCGCCTGGCGGACGGTCATCCCGGGGCGGTAGGGCTGTGAGCCGGGCTTGGTAACGTCCCCGTCTACGTAGATTGGTCGATATTCCGCGATCGTTAGCATGATTGCGTCCGGCGCAATGGTGGTCGAGTGTACACGACCATCGGGTGTGCGTTCTTGATAAACTTTTTGCGCGAGCTCCGCTTTGACCAGCTTCAGAGCGGCAGCCAATTCGATATTGGCAATGTTAAGGGGTTGGATCATGGGTAAGGTGATTTCACCGTCCGGTCCGACGACGCTTCTATGCTTAAAATCCGGGATGCCCACGACCGAGAGTTCCAGGACGTCGCCTCTTTGGATGAGATAGTTGGCCCAAGCGGCCGCTGGCGACAACAGAAGGAAGCTTAAGATTAGGCATAGTGATACGGCGCGGCTATAGAGGGTCATTGTTCGTTCCCGCATCCTTCGTCAGGCAGATCCGGATTGCAATTATGATAAGTGCTCTCGAAACCAATACTCCATTATATTGGTGGTGGCACTAATCAAAGTTCCGGCATTAGGATCGTGAAGATAGCCGCACGTCGTAGTCGGATTCTGTTTTGGTTAACCCCGAATAGTCATTACGTTCCTTCGTGCTAATCAGGCTCAAAGAGTCGGTTGCTTTCCCGCACCGCTTGTGCGGCCTCAGAGCGCAATGGCGCAAACAGCTGCTAAGGGTTGTGGCATCCTCCGCCAAATCAAAGGCCCGGAGGAGCCATAGCTCACGGCGGGATGACGCGACTTGCTCGCCGGCCTCGTCGGCATACGCACGGTCCCAGGCGAGATCGGCCAAGCAGATCGGGTGGGCGTCTGCTTCGCCCTGTTGCGCGCTGTCGCGGTCGAACCACAAGATCTCGCACCGATGCCTGTCCATGAGCATCCGAACTGCGGTGGCGTCACAGGTCGCCGAAGCGTGACGGAGATGATCTCAGGAAAAGCGGAACACCCGATATGTCGCCCTGGCGCGCGATGACAACGAACGGTTCGCGGACGTGCCCTGCAGCCGCTCGCATAGGGCAGAGCTTGATAGGTCTTCAGGTAGGCCATGGACCCGCCTACGAACGGTGCCCTTTGCCGATGTCGGCACGGGAGCGATGACCCGCGCGGATCGTTCTGCGGGTGGATGCTGATGGTCTCCGACATCAGGACGGCTGAACAGCCGGAGCACTGGTCGGGACGGCGCCCGACCGTCTCATACGGCGTGGAGCTGATAATCCGGCCGTGGCCTTCATGCCCGGGCTTGGCGCCACCGGGCTGGCTTGATCCCACGCTCCTTGCGATCCGTCGGGGGCGGCTTTGAAGATGTGCACGAGGTCTTGCTCAACCACCCAAGATCGCTGCAGTCCATGAGAGCATGGAGTCAGTCAACCAATCTTGCGCAAGCGCCTCGGAGATCACGTCTGAGCAAACCGTCTGGCTGCGTTCAATGTACCCTATCCAGATTAATGCAACCGTTCCGGCTAGGCCACGAGCCAGCCCGAGCCGAGGCTGACCTCAAACAGGCGGCCGTCATTTTTCTGGTCAGCGCCATAGTCGGCTACATACAAGCTCATTGTATTCCCGTCGTTCGGATTGCTGCTGGGTGCCAACTCCAGGCCCTTGATCGAGGGCTTCAACCCGTTGACTGGGTTCCGATAGTTGCCGAAGACATCGATTGTGGCAAGAACCTTGCCGCTACGATCGATCTCCCAGATCTTGGAACTCACGCCCGAGGCGACGAAGAACACATCATGGCGTGCATCGTAGGCAAGGGCCTCTGCATCGGTCAGCACGGAAGGTAAAGTCATGGAACTGACGAACTCACCTGTGGCAGTAAGCTCGAAGAGCTTGCGTGCCTCTCCCTGCAGCATGAAAATATGGCCGGTTACGGGGTCGAATTTCGGATCCTCCGCATCGGACCCATAAGGAGCCGTGCTGAACTCCCCGAGTTTGACCGTCGGATTGTCTGGATCGACCCAGAACACTTTGCTCTTGTCGTCGTCCGTTATGTAGAGCATGCCGTTGCCTGGATTGTAGGCTAAGCCCGTTGGCTCTTTGGTGAAGCCTGTCAGACTGAAACGATCGACGAAGGTTCCATCTAGCCGGACGGCGAACAGATTGACGGAGCTGAAATAGGGGCTCTCGTCATGCTCCGAATCCGCAATGAAGAGCATATTCAGGCCGGGCACATAGGCCAAACCTGACGGATCGCCGTTCCCATACCCCGCGACTCCCCCATCCTTGTATTGGGTCGTGTCATAGGCATGCACGACAGAGGCCTGAATCGGAGGCGGCGGTGTCGGCGTAGAGGTGCCGTCATCATCCACAATGTTGCCCGTGGCGGTCGACCTATCGATTACAGCATTTTCTGCCGAGTTGATCTTTACGGTAAAGGATTCCGGGCTTTCAACTACAGCATCGTCAATGAGAAAAATGTCGAACTTCGCAGATGTCTGGCCGGCCTTGATCGTAACCTGCCCATTCGAAACCCCGATGAAATCGCTTGTTGCCGTTGCCGATCCACCGATCGTCGAGTAGTTCACCACCACATCTTGCGTTGCAACCTGGTTCAACGATACCGTGAAGGTGATAGGCCCATCTCCCTCTCTTTGTGGGTTGGGAGATCCGTTTTCGATGGAAACGACGGGCGTCGTGCTGGTTTCTGTCGTGTAGGTGACGGTCAGCACTGGCTTGACCGTTCCTTCGGACGAATAGAAGTCCCACCCATCGGTTCCTCCGGCCTTGAAGACCCACCCGAAATTCGCGCTGCCATTCGCCCATGCTTGCAGGCTGTCCGTTACGTCGAAACCGCGACTACCGGTAGCGACGGCTCCCGTGACGAGGTCGGGATCGCTCGTCGCCTCGAACCCATCGAATTGCACGCCACTTCCGAGCGAGGACCACGTCGACTGCCCGTTCCAACCGATCAGCATTCGATAGAGCGAGCCGCCTTGGTTCGAACCATTCGTCGTCTGAAGTGTCAGCGTCGCCGACGTGATCGTCGCGCCCAGTGGAATCTGCCCCGAGCCGTTGCCGAAGAGATTGGTGAAGGCGAGGAGCGACTGCACCTCGGCACTGCCGCCTGTGTCGACCCCAATCCGCGTGGCGCTGCCAAAAACAGTCGTCGGGGCCGCCTGTTGAAGCATCGTATCGACGATGCCTGAACTGAAGACGAGCGTCGGCATCCTAATCCTCCCATTGAACTTGGCACAGGTTAAGGCACTCGGCGTCGGATATAGATAAGCTTGTCACATTCCGCCAAGAACGCGGCAAGAATCCGGCTGAATTGTGCGTTTCCACCTCTGAGCTATTTATTCCTTGGATCGCGAGATTTTGGAGCCAAAGAGGTTCCTCTTGGAGGTTAGCGCTTGGTCGAACACTGAAAAACCTTCAAACAGGCATGCCGCCGATAAGGGCGGTGTAGGGCGTCAGCGGGTCGCCATGCAGTTCGAGAGTTCACGCGCCAAGGTTCAAGAAGGCGCCCGCTTAGTCTGAATGGCCAAGAAGAAGGATGCGGCAGCATTGGCATTTTCCTGAGGAGAACCGAGGAACTCACGGCAACGCCCGAAGTTTTCATGAGCCAGAAAGTGGGGAAGGCTCATGAACCCTCAGAACGCCACCTATGCCGGCACGATCCGATACCGCGCCGAGGACGACCTGCTCCACTTCGACCGGTCAAAGGTTCCAAAGGCCACGGAATGCGAGACTGACCTGTCCAAGCCGACGGCATCTGCTCAGAGTTGTGTGCGTAACCTGCGCCCGAGATGGCTTATCAGCCGTTCCCAGCCTCTTGTCCGTCCCCATTTTGATGTGTAGCGGCTATGGCGAGCCGGCACGATTGGCGGTTGCTGCCGCTCATTATCATCGCAGGTCTCATCATCGGGTGGGTGAGTGGACAGTTGGTCAGCCTCATTCCGATAGCAGATATCGCTCCGATCGAGCGGCCAGTAATAACACCTCACTAGAAGCGGCCGCCAGCATCCTAGGAAACTGAGTTGTACGTCCCGCCCGCTTTGACACCATAACCGGCGGAGAGCACCGCCATCACGAGCGGCGCGCCGACGAGGAGCGTACCCCGTGGAATGTAACGGCTCCGCCACGAGAGCTGCCTCGCGCCCGGTGTTCTCCTCGGCGCGGGTCCGGTCTGCGCGACAGGACAGCCTCCGGCATTTTCAGATGGCTAGTGTCCGAGTCCACCCGACCCGTTGATCGCGGAGCACGCTGTCTAAGCGCTGAGCCCTGCCTCCTTACTCGCCCAGTGAGGCAACACGATCAGCCGGATGTGCGGCCGGGCTTCTGGCGAGAAGCATCCGATTGTCGCGGCGATTGCATGTGACCGTGACGACCCCGTCATGAGCTATGGCGGAATGTGGGTGATGACGGTGTGAGAGAGGCGACGTATCGAGGCGGGTGTCGAGCCTGCCAGAACCTCTTCGAGAGAGCGATACGCCATGAACGAGACTACCACCATTGTCCGCCTTCGTCAGCCCGATACAGTTGACGTCCCCTGACGGATATCCTGCGCGCCGGCGCCCGCAAGCTTCTGGCCCAGGCCATCGAGATCGAAGCTGAGGCTTATCTTTCCAGCATGCGCGAGTTGAAGCTGCCGGACGGGCGCGAGCGCCTGGTTCGGCACGGCCATGGGCCGGAGCGCACGATCCAGACCGGCATCGGCCCGGTGGAAGTCAGCCGGGTCAAGATCCGCGATCGGGGCGCTACCGGCGAGGACCGCATTCGCTTTTCCTCCGCCATCCTGCCGAAGTGGGCGCGCCGCACCCGGAGCCTGGATGCGCTTCTCCCGATCCTGTACCTGCGCGGCCTCTCGACCGGCGATTTCCAGGAGGCGCTCGCGGCGCTTCTCGGCAAGGATGCTCCCAACCTCTCGCCCGCGGTGATCTCCCGGCTGACCGGCGAATGGCAGAGCGAGTACGAACGCTGGCAGGCGCGCGATCTCTCAGCCCGGCATTACGTCTATGTCTGGGCCGATGGCGTCTATCTCCAGGCCCGGATGGAGGACCAGGCCGAGGGCATGCTGGTGCTGATCGGCGCCACCCCAGAGGGCAAGAAGGAGCTGGTCGGCTTCCAGGCTGGCGTGCGCGAGAGCGCCCAGAGCTGGCGTGAGCTTCTGGTTGAGATCAAGCGGCGGGGTCTGTCCATTCCGCCCCGGATCGCGGTCGGGGACGGGGCACTGGGCTTCTGGAAGGCGCTCGACGAGCTCTTCCCCGGCACGCATCATCAGAGGTGCTGGCTGCATAAGACGGCCAACGTGCTCAACAAGGTGCCCAAGTCCGTGCAGCCGGGCATGAAGGCGGCTCTGCGGGAGATCTCTCTGGCCCCGACCCGCGCCCAGGCCGAGGTGGCGGTCGATCTGTTCGAGGACGCCTATGGCGCGCGCTACCCGAAAGCCGTGGCGTGCGTGCGCAAGGACCAGCGGGCGCTGCTGGCCTTCTTCGACTGGCCCGCTGAGCACTGGATCCATCTGCGGACCACAAACCCCATTGAGAGCGTGTTCGCGACGGTGCGGCACCGGACCGTGCGCACCAAAGGCTCGCTGTCGCCAACCACCGCCCGGCTGATGGTGTTCAAGCTCGTGATGGCAGCCGCGAAAAGCTGGCGTCGGCTGATGGGCGAAAACCAGTTGCCGAAGGTGATCGCCGGTGTCAGGTTCAAGGACGGCAGCGAGGTCATTCCGATGCCGACAAACAGCGTCGCCTGATCAGCCTCGTCACCCAAAATCCGCTATAGCTC
>JAFAAP010000175.1 GCA_023426505.1 Pseudomonadota bacterium | reverse complement strand
GAGCAGGACCGCTCCGGCGAGAGCATCGGGACGGAGCTGGAGCATGGCGGCAGCGATGTTGGCCCCATTGGAGAAGCCGACTGCAACCGGGGCCGACAGGCCGTAGACCTCACGGGCCTTCGCGACGAAGTCGGCGAGCTCATCGGCACGCCGGCGCACGTCGTCCTCGTCGAAGATGCCCTCCTGCAAGCGCCGGAAAAAGCGCGGCATGCCGCCTTCGAGCACCTTGCCTCGCGGCGATAGCAGCGCGGAGTCCGGCGCAATCATGGTGCCGAGAGGCAATAGATCGTCCTCATTGCCGCCGGTTCCGTGCAGCAGCAGGAGCGGCGGCCGGCCCGGTTCCGTGGCTGGCTTGAAGCGGTGGACGAATGAGAGTTCAGTCGTGGCGTTCATCGAAACCTCAAGACGGGCTGTGCGCCCGTAATTCGAACCAGGATGAAGGGCCCCGTCGTCTGCTCATGTCAGACGACGGGGCACACATGGACAGGTCAGGCGACCTTCGGCAGTACGGCCTCGATCTCGGACCGGCTCGGCTCCAGGAAGCGCGGAAGCTTCAAGGCCTGGCCCAGCGACGTGGAGGGCTCATCGACCGCGAAGCCCGGATCGTCGGTAGCGATCTCGAACAGCAGACCGCCGGGCTCGCGGAAGTAAACCGCCCGGAAGTAGTCGCGGTCCTTCTGCTCCGTCGTGCGGATGCCGTGGTTGCGAAGCAGCTTGTCGACCATCTCCGCCTGGACCGCATCGCTCTCGGCTCGGAAAGCAATGTGGTGGACCGTACCTGCCCCGGGGCGGCCGCGCAGGAAGTCGCCTGCTTCACGCAGATCGATGATGCCGCCGAGCACCGTGTCGCCCGCCTTGTAGCGCACGACCGACCCTTCGCGCGCCACCTCGGCGAAGCCGAAGACATCGGTCAGGATCGCTCCCGTGGGAGCGGCCTTGGCCAGGAGAAGGCTGGCACTGTGAAAGCCGCGGATCGCATGCTCGGCCGGAATTTCACCATCGCTCCACGCAGGCTCGTTCTCGATGCCGGGCACGGCAACGATCGCCAGGCGCATACCGTCGGGATCCTTGAAGGCAAGAACGGTCTCGCCGAAGCGCTTTGCCGGCACCTCGTGCGGCACGCCCTTCTCGACGAGGCGATGCATCCAGTAGCCGATCGAGCCCTCGGGCACCCGGAAGACGGTTTCCTGCATCTCTCCCACGCCCAGCCGGCCGGGAGCGGCATGCTCCCAAGGGAAGAATGTCAGGATCGTGCCAGGCTGGCCGGCCTCGTCGCCATAGTAGAAGTGGTAAGTGCTCGGGTCGTCGAAGTTGACGGTCTTCTTGACCAGGCGCAGTCCCAGGGTCCGGGTGTAGAAGTCGAGGTTGCGGCGAGCGGGGCCCGCGATGGCGGTGATGTGGTGAATGCCGTTGTGACGCATTGTCATCGTCCTCCGAAGGGGCGGCCAGCGCCCCGGTGCTGTCCAAGAGATAAGCCGCTTCGCGACGGGCGCCACGTCACTTCGATTGCGTTGATGCAAGCTTATGATTGCCATTCCGTGCGTTGCATTGCATCTGAGACAAGATCGGCTTTGCGGGCATCGCACCAAATCCGGCGCAGCCGTCCGTGGTTCGGCCAGCTAGGCGCATCCATTCTGTCCCTCACCCGCCACCATTGCCGGCTGGGAGCGAAAATCCATGGCTGGCGACGGAGATCCACGCCCCGCCTGCCTTCGTGGCCTTGTCCACACAGCGGGAGCTCTGTTCGACGCGCAGTGAGAGGTCAGACCCTCATACGAGGCTCGAGCTGGTGCTCTGCGCCCTATGGCGGTTCGGGCTTCCACCGACCCATGGCGCCGCCAGTGGCTCAAGGCCGCAAGCTCCTGCTGGAACAAATCTGCTGCAGCTTCCGTTGATGGCCGCTATGGCCAGTTTGAAGGACAAGACCCCGAAGGTCCTTAGCGTATCCCCTCTGAACGGCGTTCGACACCACGACGGCAGGCCTGACGAGGCTGCGCCGGTCAAGGAGGCGAGCGGAGAGCCGCCGACCGAGAGCCGGATGGCTTGGCCAGATGCGCCAGGTTTCTCGCCAAAGACCGCAGCTCCCGATCCCGGAGCCACCTTCCTCCGTGACCTGTCGGATCCCGAACGCAGTCAGCTCGAAGCGTCTGGCGTCGCCGCCGTGGTCGCTCACCCGGACGACGAGACGATCGGCCTCGGCGGGCAACTCCCGAGGCTGGATGGGATCACCATCGTTCATGTAACGGATGGAGCTCCACGGTCCGGCCATGACGCCGCGGATCGGGGATATGCATCATGGCGGGACTACGCCGATGCCCGCCGCGGAGAACTCATCGCCGCGATGTCTCTCGCCGGCGTGCCGCCCGATGCTCTCGTGCCCTTCGGCATCCCCGATCAGGAAGCAACAGACCGGATCGCCGAGATCGCGCGGCGGCTTGCCGCGCTTTTTTACGAACGGACGATCAGGCACGTCCTCACCCACGCATTCGAAGGCGGCCACCCGGACCATGACGCCTGCGCCGTCGCAGTCCATCTCGCATGTGGGATCCTCGGAGCGAGAGGACTTGAGCCCCCATCCCTGATCGAAATGCCCTACTACACGCTCGGGCGGAACGGCTGGCGCGTGCAGCGTTTCGGTGATGTGCGCTCGCCCGAGACAGTGATCGAGCTTCGACCTCGCGAGCAACGCCTCAAGAGGGCGATGCTCGCCGCTCATTCATCGCAGGCAGCCGTGCTCTCCCTGTTTCCCATCGACGTGGAGCGTTTCCGTTGCTCCCCACCCTACGATTTCACCCGGCTGCCCAATAGCGGCTGGCTTCTCTACGAGCACCAGAACTGGGGCATGACGGGAGCGCGATGGCTGGACGCGGCCGGAAGAGCCCTCCGCGATCTCGGCGTGAGGGAAATCCCATGACCCTCACGGTCCTCAGCGTGGCCTATCCCATGGCACCGGTGAGCCGTAACACCGCTGGCGGCGCGGAACAGATCCTGGCTGCTCTCGACCATGCGCTGGTCGCCAGCGGTCATCGCTCCCTCGTGATCGCGCGCGAGGATTCTCGTATTTCCGGAGAGTTGATCGGAGTGCCCATTCCGGCCGGGCGACTAGATGCCGACACGCAAAGGGCAATGCACTGCCATCAACGGGACGCCATTCGGGCGACCCTCGCCCGCTACCCGGTCGATCTCATTCATATGCATGGGATCGACTTCCATGCCTACCTGCCACCACCCGGACCGCCGACCCTCATCACGCTTCACATGCCCCCCGAGTGGTATCCACGGCAGGTGTTGCTTCCGTCCCGTCCGAACACTTGGTTCAACACGGTCTCGCACGACCAACATCTGCGCTGTCCGAAGAGCCCGACCCTGTTGGGTCCGATTGAGAACGGCGTGCCTGTCGACGCACTTCAGGCACCCTGCCCCAAGCAGGAATTCATCCTGTCCCTCGGCAGGATCTGCCCGGAGAAAGGTCAGCATCTGGCCATTGAAGCATCCAGGAGGGCGGGTGTCCCGCTCGTCATTGCGGGCGAGGTCTTCCCCTACGAACGCCACCAAACCTATCTCGAAGAGGAAATTCTGCCGCGGCTCGACGACCAGCGCCGCTATATCGGCCCCGCAGACTTCCTCCGGAAAACACTTCTGCTCACAGCAGCCCGCTGCCTTCTTCTGACAAGCCTCGTGCCTGAGACGAGTTCGCTCGTGGCACGGGAGGCCCTGGCGTGCGGGACACCCGTGATCGCGTTCGACCGGGGAGCTCTCCCCGAAGCGATCGAACATGGTCGGACCGGCTTCCTGGTGTCCGATGTGGACGACATGGCGTCCGCAATCCGGCATGTGGGCATGATCGATCCGACCCTTTGCTGTCAGGTAGCTCGGGAACAGTTCTCCGAGGACGTCATGAGCGCACGTTATCTCGAGATCTATTACCGGCTCTGTGGGCGATCTGGTGGGGACGTGGCATGACGGCATACGCAAGGAGCGTCATCCATGACGGTGACGACCTCCTCCGGCTCGAGTCAGCCTGGTGGGACCTGTGGCGCCGCCCCCCTGGCGCAACGCCGTTCCAGTCCCCGGCATGGCTCCTGTCCTGGTGGAAGGTTTTTCATCCCGGCACCCTCGCAACGGTGGCGATCCATGATCATGAGCGCCTTGTAGCCCTGGCACCACTTTACCTGGAGAACGGGACACGGGGGCTGCGGCTCCTGCCTGTCGGAATCGCTCTCAGTGATTATCTCGATGCGCTCGTCGACCCCACGCATCCCGGCGCCGTCGAGGCTATCCTTGAGACCATCGAGGCCGACATCAATTGGGGCAGCTGCAGTTTCGAGGAGCTTGCCCCGGGCTCGGCGCTCCTCGCGCATTTCCCCCGAAGGAGCCTGAACGACACGACGATGCGTCAGAGCGCCTGCCCCGTCCTGACGCTGCCCGACTCGGTCGAGGATCTGGGAGAGTGCGTGCCCGCGCGCAAGCTGCGGAAGCTTCGTATGGCACGCAATCGCGCTGCCCGCCGGAAGGGCTTTTCGATCGAGACCGTCGACCCACCTGCGACCAAGGCTTTCCTCGACGAACTGTTTCGACTGCACGGAGCACGTTGGAGGCAGCAGGGAGAGACGGGTGTCCTGGACGAGGATCACGTCCGAAGCTTTCATGAATCGGCAGCCCCTGCCCTCGCGCGCGCCGGACTCGCCCGAATGATGCTCGTGTCGCTCGAAGGTCGGATCGCCGGCGCCTATTACGGCTTCAGCCATCGTGGCAAGGCGTTTGCGTATCTCGGAGGGTTCGACCCGGAATTCGCGTTCGAGAGTCCCGGAACCATCCTGATGGGACAGGCGGTCGAGGCTGCGATTGCAGAGGGCTGCTGCGAGTTCCATTTCCTGCGCGGGAGAGAGCCCTACAAGTACGAATGGGGTGCAATCGACCGATGGTCGCTCCGCCGCACCCTGACGCGGGAGGCGGTCCATGCGTGACGAGGAGCGGTTGGATTCGATCCTTGCCGAATGTGCGGCCGGCATCTTGCCCCCGCCAGTCGCCGCAATGCGCCTCCTCATGGAGGCGCATGACCTCCGAAGCGCAGAGGCAGCCCTTGTCCGTGCAGGCGTGGAGTTTGGGGCCAACCCGCGCATCAGGGATATCGCACGTCTCATCGCAAAGCACCCGAATGCATGGAGCACAATTCATGCGATCGGCGCGGCCGTACAGCACGAAACTCCGTCCGACGACCCGATCGACCATTGGGCGCGCCTGTTCGACAATGCCGTTCAGGTCTCGCCTGAGGGCAGCGTTGCCCTTTACTCCCTTGGCAGCCCGGAGCTCCTCATGAAGGTCACCGATGAGGTCGCCGGTGTGCTCGACCGTTGGAACCTGCTGGGGCTCAGACGGGCGGTTCTCGATGTCGGGTGCGGCATCGGTCGCGTTGAGACGGCGCTCGCAGGGCGGGTCGAGTCGATCGTCGGCATCGACATCGCGCCCGCCATGATCGCGCAGGCACGGCAACGCTGCGCAGAACTGTCCAACGTGTCGTTCCTCCTCGGCTCCGGGCGGGACCTGATCATGGTCGAAGATGCAAGCATGGACCTTGTGCTCTTCGTGGATACGTTCCCGTATCTTGTTCTTTCGGGTGGTGATCTGGCCGCACGGCACGTGGCCGAAGCAGCGCGTGTGCTCAGACCTGAAGGCGACCTCGTCATTTTCAACGTGTCCTACAGAGACGACCCGACGGAGGATCTCGCCGATCTCGCACGGTTCGGCGCTGCATCGGGATTGACCGTCCGGCGTGCGAATGAACGGCTCTGCCGCCTCTGGGATGCTCCGGCCTTTCACCTCGCAAAGAGCTGAGAATCCGGCGGCGTGTCAGACGCTGGCCATGCTTCCGCTTCGCCGACGCCGAAGCGATGATCCTCCCGGGCCTTTATCCTGAAATTAACCAAGCTGCTGCTTTAATCGGGCGCATTGAAAATGTCCGTTACGCACGGCTTTCCCAGTTGCCGGTGTCAGCTCCCGATTTCCTGAACCGGCCGGGCTACAGCGTGCGCGGGCGAGTGTTGCGTCGAGTTTCTCATGGTGCAGTATCGCGTATCGTCCGGCCGTCGCGCCAAGCGCCCAGCCCGGCGCAATCTCATTCTCACGGCTGCACTGGCAGCCGCGTCGATGAGCCCGGCCCTGTTCTTTGTCGGCGGCATAGACCCTAGCGACGGGCCGCGCCTTGTTTCGGCAAGCGTCTCATCGGACCGGGCGCAGACGCAACAGGTCGCGGTGATCACACCGGCCGTGACCTACGACAGGTCGCTGGTCGACCCGTCACCGGTCGTACAGCCGAGCACATTCTCCCCGGTGAGCCATGTTCTGCCCGCGACAGCGTTCAAGTCATCGCCGAGGCAGCTGGAAGCGAAAGCTGAACCACCCGTTGTCTCACCACAGCCGGAGCCCGACGCGCTGCCACAGCCGCCGCAGACGGTAAAGACCGCCGAGGTCGCGCAGCTGGTGCCGCTGCCGGTACCGCGCCCGCCGGAGTTCCGGGCCGTGAAGTCGGCAGAAGTTTCGAGGACGGCAGCCGCACCGGCGATGAGGCCGGTGACGAGAACAGTTGCGGCGATCACACCGGCGGACGACCGCTCCTTCATCGAGAAGCTCTTCGGGATTCAGCGCACAACGCCGCCACCTTCGGCCCTGAGCTATGCTGCCTTGGAGAGCCCTGGCTTCCCGGCGCCGGGCGCCCGCTCCGGCCTCGGCTCGATCCCATCGGCAGAGTCTGCAACGGCCGTCTACGACATCAGCGCTCAGGTTGTCCACATGCCGAACGGCGAACGGCTGGAGGCCCATTCAGGCCTGGGCAGCATGCTCGATGATCCACGCTATGTGCACGTACGGATGCGCGGCGCGACGCCACCCGGCACTTATACCCTCACCGAACGGGAGCAACTCTTCCACGGCGTGCGCGCCATCCGCCTCAATCCAGTCGGCGGCAGCTCAGCCATCCATGGTCGTGACGGATTGCTGGCCCATACCTATATGCTTGGACCTAATGGGGATTCCAACGGCTGCGTCTCCTTCAGGAACTACGACCGGTTCCTTCAAGCTTTCCTGCGAGGCGAGGTGAAGCGTATGGTGGTCGTTGCGGGCCGCAAGCAGGATATGTTGCCCCGCATGGTCAACGGCATCAGCAGCATGCCGCAAAGGTCCTAGGGGGATTAAGGCGGATCTCGATCCGAGCCGCCTCCGCGCATTGCAAGAGATTGGCGACACCCTGAAACGGCCCCCGCCCGATCCGTCCATCTGGACGCCCATGCCTTGGCTATGCGGCCGGAGATACGGCCGTCTTTCACGGCTGAGGGATCGACACGCGCCCCGTGCTGACCGTCCGGAGCTTCCAGTCCTCGGCTCGGGAGCCCTTGAGATCCAGATGACCCGTCATGTAGTAAAGCCGCTTCGTGTCGTTGCTCTTCGACGTGCAAAAGCGATCCTGAAGGTAGAACGGCGGCGTCGCCTGATAGTACAGGGTCGCCTGGACGGCCGCAGGAGTGCCGTCGATCTGCGACAGGTCGATCCGGTAGCGCACCGTGTCGCCGCCGCCATCTTGGTAGTCGAGATCGTCTCCGACCTGGGCGGGGCCGGACTCGTCGGCGAGTTCGGGACCAGCGCCGAGCGCCTGCGCGACGGCGACGCGATCGTCCCGCTTGAGGAAGCCTTTGGGAAGCAGGCGATTGTCCTTCACGTTCGAGCAGATCGACAGGAAACTGGTGGTCAGCTGGCCTGACGGCTTGGATCCCAGCCCGCATTGCGCCGGGCCGTTCGCCGGCGGCGAGGACACGAGCTCCTGATAAATCTGAGCCTGATTCTGCCGGGTGACGACCTGATAATGAGGCTGATGCGAGAGCGGATTGACCCGCGCCGAACAGTCCTCATTCCACCACACCTCTCCATCGATCGGCCGCCCCTTCTCGTCGACGATCACGCCCATGGCGTTGGTCCGACCGGAGGACCAGAGCGACCTGCCGTCCCGATCGAGAACCTGGAACTCGACGAAGGCGCGGCGGAAGCCGACGCCGGACGGGAACTTGTGCCCCGCCTTGTTGGTCACGCGCACATCGGCTTCAAGACCGCCTTCGGTCATCGTGAGGCTATTGATTTGAATATCGGCCGTCTTCGCCTCCGCCTGATGCGCGATCGCCTGCTCGGTGTAGAGAAGCGGGTCGAGCCCCTTCCGGGTGAGCATCGGGTCCTGCGTTCGAATGCCCATGATGTCCGGGAACTGTTGAGCCATCTTGATGAGGAAGGTGTTCAGCCCAACCAGCACGTGGCTCGCGAACCCTTCCCGAACCTCAAGGTCGATGTCCTCCGGATCGAGGGTATGATCGGCTTCCGGAAAGTTGCTATGCTCCTGAATGCTCGCGATCTTGCTCCGGATCGGACGGCCCTCGGCATCCTTGCTGGGCATGTGGCAGCCCTGGCAGGTTTCGGCGGCCGCGCCCTGCCCCGTCGGCAACGGCCCATCGGGCGTGCGACCGATTCGATAATCGCTGAACGCCCATTCGGCGTAGGTGGTCTGCTCGTAGGTATGTCCGATCACCCTGCCCCTGTTCAGCACGGGAAGATGGACCGTGTGGCAGCTTCCGCAGACTTCTGCCGACTTGATATGGGAATTGTGCGTGGGCGTCAGGCCGAGCGCGTTTTCCATCGGCTTGGCCTTCGGATCCGTGAAAGGCCCGATGATCCTGTCGGGCGCACCCGTGAGGAAGCTTCCCGTAAAGGTTTTCGCGAAACCCTTATTGGCGGGGTTGAGCAGCGCCTGGCGCTCTGCGACGCAGCTGTTCTGCGGCTCCTGTACCGCCTTCGCCCGCTCTGCCTCCGTCAGGGCCATCGTATGGCACGTGGTGCAGGACACCCCGTCCCGGCCGAGCGCCCCGTAGGTCGCGTTATTGGCGTGGGGACCTGCCGGAAACGGCGTGGCGTTGAGCGCATCCCGCGAAAAGAGTTCGCAGCCGTTCCCGGCCACCTTCTGGTCGATCTTGAACTGCCGCTGGCCCATCACGCCGTGACAGCCCAGGCATGTGTCCTCTATAAGCTTCGATGCTTCAGGGTGGAATGTCTCGGTCTCGCTGGACAATTGGGCAAAGAACACCGGGTCGCGCCCGGCAAGCCCCATCGGCGATGTGCTCCACGTGCCGTGCGGAGACAGATTCAGAAGCTTCCCGTCGGGGCCCGGCTCGGTCATATCGAACTGGAGGCCCGTCGATCCGGCATCGTGACATCCGATGCACTGGTCGGACGTCAGGAATGGCTGCAGCACCTTGGGGGCTGCCGCCCGTGCCCAGACGTTGTCGTAGGTCTGCGACGGCATGGCCAGGGCAGAACCCTGCTCCGGCCTCGCGAAGGGTGGACCGTAGAACTTCACGAAGTGTGGATTGTAGGCGGGCAAGGCCGCTGCCCCCTGAGGTGTTCGATCATCCGATTCCTGAACGACGCGCAGATGGTTGAGCAGTGCGGCGAAGTTGTCGTCCTGCTGCGTCGTCCGGCCCTGGAACCAGTGCTGGCTCAGAAACGTCAAAGGTTTTCCGGGTTCACCCTTGATGTTGCGCAGGGCCGCAAACGTCGAGTTATCCTTCGCTGAGGCGTGGCAGTTCACGCAGTATTGACCGAAACCCATGTTGGGATAGCCGTTGCCGGCCTGAGCCGGCCAATCCGGCTCCCAACCCTTCCATCCGAACCAGCCCCAGAACCAGCCGTCATGGGATCCCTTGCTGTCGCGAATCATCAAGGCAGCGCCGCTCGTCGGTTGCAGCCGGCTGACATCGATGCCTCGGCAGGCAGCGGCGGGTGCCGGATACATCTCCTTGACGATGATGGCGCCATCCGGAACCGGAGCCGTGCTGGCGGGTGTGAGATGCTCGTCCGCCGGCCTGTTCACTTTCAGCCAGGCATACATCTCCGGCGAATACCAGATGACGACCGGAGCGTGGGTTCCATGGTAGGTCCCGACCCACTTTCCGTCCTTTAGGGCGGCGGTGAACGGTCCCGTATCGCGAAGGGCCTTGTCGACCTTCCATCCGGATTGCGGGTTCCGGTGGCAGTAAGCGCGCAGATATGCCCCCAGCTTCTGCTGGTAGGCGTCCAAGGAGAGCCCGCTCGGCTTTCGAACATCCTCCTCCAAGCTGGCGCACAAAGCCAGATCCGAAGGCAGCTGAGCGGCTTCCTGCTCTGCCGGACATTGCTCCGATGCATATGCCGCAGGTGAAGCAAGCAGAATTTCGCAGAGGGCTGCGACGGCAATCAACGTACGGCGCATGAGAGACCTGGGCTCGGAGAACAGGACTTCTTTCGCAAATTGTGAGACTTTGGCAAGTCCGGCATAGGTGCATCATTGCCGCGCGAGGCGGCGAATGGCACTGTGCACGTAGTCGCCACCCCTCGCTTGCACCCGCCATCTCACAAGCGGGCACGCGTACTGCGCGGTGTCGCAAGCAGAAGACTGGTCTCTGATGCGATGACGGCGGGGATCAGGCGGATGCGCCTCAGGACTCCATCGAATTCGGTGAGACTGGTGGCGCCGAGCTCGATGACGAGATCCCACCGGCCGTTAGTCGTGTGGATAGCGCTGACCTCCGGGAATCCGGCTAACGCATCCACCACCCGGTCGCCTGCCCGTCCCTCAACCTCGATCAGCATGATGCCTCTCACTGGCAGGGAAACGGCATCCGCCCGGAGGATGACGGTAAATCCGACGATATCTCCGGACCGCTCGAGGCGTTCCATTCGCGAGCGGACGGTCGCGCGGGATATGCCGAGTTCGAGTGCGAGATCTGACACGCTGCGCCGACCATTATGACGAAGGAGGGTGATGAGGCGCTGATCGAGTTCGTCCATTTGTTCCATATTGGCAAAGTTTACTTGCCAATATGCTCGATCAAGCCGCTCTCTTTGTCAAATTTGCCTGTTCAATGTGCCGGCCATCTCCTCTAGCTTCACAATTGAGTTGTGGAGGGGTGAATGATGCAGAAGCCCTGCATTCTTTTTGGAGTACCCGTTCAGGACGGCGCAGGTCGCATGGGATGCGACATGGGCCCGAGCGCCTTCCGTACGGCCGGGCTCATCTCCGAATTGCGCAGCCTAGGCTATGCTGTGGAGGATCGCGGCAATATCGCCCCCGCCCCGCCTCGGGAATTGGCCCACCCCAATAGCTCCATCAGAGCACTGCCGGAAATCGTCGCGTGGACCGAGGCGATCGCCGAGGCGGCATACCGGGCCAGCGGCGCAGGGATCCCGATCTTCATGGGCGGAGACCATAGCCTCTCGGCCGGGTCCATGACGGGGCTGGCGCGCCGCGCCGCCACGGAAGGCCGCGAGTTCTTCGTGCTTTGGCTCGACTCTCACCCGGATTTTCACACGCTTGAAACGACGACAAGCGGCAACCTGCATGGCGTCCCCATGGCCTATGCTACGGGCCGCGAAGGCTTTTCCGGCTATTTTCCGAAGGTGGACGTGCCGGTGAAGCCGGGAAACGTGTGCATGATGGGGATCCGCAGCGTCGATCCTGCCGAGCGCACGGCTTTGGCAACGACCGGTGTGACCGTGCATGACATGCGTTCCATCGACGAGAACGGCGTCGGACCTCTTCTGGATGGGTTTCTGAAGCGTGTTGCCGCGGTCGACGGCATTCTCCATGTTAGCCTGGACGTGGATTTTCTGGACCCCGGCATCGCACCAGGCGTCGGCACGAGCGTGCCGGGCGGAGCGACATTCCGCGAGGCACATCTGATCATGGAGATGCTGCACGACAGCGGTCTCGTGAGGAGCCTCGACCTCGTCGAGCTCAACCCATTCCTCGACGAACGCGGTCGCACAGCCCTGCTCATGGTCGATCTGGCCTCAAGCCTGATGGGACGGCGCGTCCTCGACCGACCGACCCAGAGCTACCGCCATACTCCCAAGGCTCCTTAAGCCATGTTCACGAAACTCAATGTCGTCCCCTTCGTCAGCGTCGACCACATGATGAAGCTCGTTCTCGCCATCGGGGTCGAGCGCTTCTTGGTCGAACTCGCAGATTACATCGAGTCGGACTTCCGTCGCTGGGAACTCTTCGACAAGACGCCACGGGTGGCCTCCCATAGCCGTGAGGGCGTGATCGAACTCATGCCGACCAGCGACGGCGAGGTCTACGGTTTCAAGTATGTGAACGGCCACCCGAAGAACACCCGCGAGGGTCGCCAGACCGTGACGGCCTTCGGAGTGCTGGCGGACGTGGGTACGGGCTACCCCGTGCTCCTGACGGAAATGACCATCCTCACGGCATTGCGCACCGCCGCAACCTCCGCCGTCGCCGCCAGATATCTGGCGCCAGAACAAGCCCGCACCATGGCGATGATCGGCAACGGCGCCCAGGCGGAGTTCCAGGCCATGGCGTTCAAGGCGCTTCTCGGCGTCGACAGGCTGCGCCTCTATGACATCGACCGGTCGGCGAGCGCGAAATGCGTGCGCAACCTCGCAGGCTACGGCTTCGACATGACCGTGTGCGGCTCCATCGAGGAGGCGATGGAAGGCGCCGAGATCGTGACCACCGTCACGGCCGACAAGCAGAATGCAACGATCCTGACCGACAACATGGTGGGCTCAGGCATTCACATCAATGCGGTCGGCGGCGACTGTCCGGGCAAGACCGAGCTGCACGCAGACATCCTGAAGCGCTCCGACATCTTCGTGGAATATCCGCCGCAGACCCGCATCGAGGGTGAGATCCAGCAGCTTCCCGCCGATTACCCGGTCCGGGAGCTGTGGCGCGTGATCGCCGGGATGGAGACCGGGCGCACCAGCGGACGGCAGATCACGCTCTTCGATTCCGTTGGCTTCGCGATCGAAGATTTTTCGGCGCTGCGCTACGTGAAGACTCAGATCGAGCGGACTGGCCTTTACGAGGAACTCGACCTCTTGGCTGACCCGGACGAACCGCGCGATCTATTCGGCATGCTGCTGCGGGCTGCGGTCACGCCGACAGCGGCCTGACGTCGCGAGAACAGAGTGCCCCGACCGCCGCCTTATCCGTCAAGAGCGCGGTCGCTCGCCACTCCGAAATAGCAGAGCCCGTCGCCCGGCTTCGCCGCGTGGTTCGGGAAGATGATGAACCCGTCGGCAGGTGCTTCGAGCACCTCGCCATTGGCCCGACGCGCGATAGCCTGCCCGTGCGCCACCCTGTCGCCTGTCCGCCAGGGGCTTTCGAGCCTGTCGCCTTCAGCCTCGCAGACCAGAACGTCTGCAACCCGGATGACCATCCGGGCCGTGACGTCCGGGGGTGACGCGTCGATCATGTCGAAATGGGCAAGTGCGCGAAGGATCGCCGCATAGCCGACCTCGACCGCCTCCGGATCGCCATGCGATCCGCACTCGAGAGTCACGCCGTAGCCCCCGGAGAAGCGCATGTATTCGGTCGTGCCGACACCTTCCGAAACCGCCATGTTGGAATGCCCGAGAGCCCCGCGCTTGTCCAGGAACCGCTCATAGGCTGCGAGCCAGCCATGAATGACGATCGAGGTGCCGAGACGAGCGGCGAACGCCCCCTCGGCCGCGGCATGGCGGAAGGGCTCGACCGGCCCCTTGTTGTCGAGCGGGCCCGCAAAGACGAAAGGCTCCCCCTCACCACGGAACGAATGGATGTCGAGCAGCACGTCGTGCTCGCGCAGGAGCGGGCAGAGACGGTTTCCGATGCGATCCTCATAATCCTTCGGGATCGTCTTGTCGCGCAGGTCCCGGTTCAGGTTGCGATCCCCTTCCCGCGTCCCTTGTCGGTAGGCCTTCATGTTGGCGACCGGCAGGAACGTCACCTCGCCGCGGCGCACCAATAGACGCCCCGAGCGGCAATCCTGGATGGCGCGGAGGATGGCCTGCGGCCCGCATGTCTCGTTGCCGTGCACGGCTCCCACGACGATCAGCTTAGGGCCTGGCGTAAGTCCTGTGAAGCGAACGGTTTCAAGCGGCGTTTCCGGATCGAGCCGCTCACGGTCGTCGGCAGTCTCGTATCCGATGTCGATGAGCATGCCGGGTCTCAGGCGACTGACGAACTCCGCCATGTTCTCTCGCGGAATGCCAATGCACCCGGCAGTGCCGCTCATGTCGGCGCGGGCGGCATGGATGAAGATGGCGCTGCCGCGTCCGAGTTCCGCGACCGCGTCGTTGAACCCGATCGGCACGATGATGTCGAAGAGTCCCTCCGCGCGCCTGCGGCTCAGTCTCTCGTCGGGACGCTCATCCTGGCCGGCGAAGACCAGCCGGTTGTAATCGTCCCCATCCTCTTCCCAGATCATGTCGTCGGTCAGAGGAACGAACGGAAAAGCCAGATCGCGCGGGAAGTCCGGAAGAGCGGCGGCGTCGAAGAAGCCATAGCGCATAGGGAAGATGCCGATCGGCGTCTGCTTGTCGCCCTCGCGCTTGAAGGACGCCTGGACCAATCCACCAGCTCCGACCGTGCATGGAGACGACCAGTCGCCGATGCTCAGCGTGCCGTGGTGGCGGGTGTCATCCATCTGCGGAACGCGAACGAGGATCTTGGGAGCGGCGGTCATTGCGGAGGACCTTCTGGCAAGACGTTGAGAGCTTGGCGGCTAGAGCGAACTCGTCGAGGCCAGCGCGTCGTCGCGGATGGCGATCTCATGGACGCGACGGCAACGGGCGAAGTGGCCCTCTCCCACCGCCTCCAGCTCCGGCACCGGGGGCATCCGGCAGATGTCCCGTGCCTCAGGGCAGCGCGGATTGAAGCCGCATCCCGTCGGTACGTTGAGCGGGTTCGGAATCTCGCCCGTGATCTTGTCGCCTCGGGTCTGCTTGAATGGATCCGGAATCGCCGAGATCAGAGCACGGGTGTAGGGATGGCGGGGATTGGTGAAGATCGACCGCCAGTCGCCCGTCTCGACGATACGGCCGAGATACATGACCGCAACGCGGTCGCTCATGTGCTCGACGACGCCAAGGTCGTGGCTGATCATGATGTAGGATAGCCCGAGCGTATCCTTCAGCTCCAGGAGCAGATTGATGATCTGTGCCCGGATGGACACGTCGAGCGCCGAGACCGGCTCATCGAGGATCACGATCTTGGGTTCGAGGATGAGCGCGCGGGCGATCCCGATCCGCTGCCTCTGCCCGCCTGAGAACTCGTGCGGATAGCGCTCGGCGGCTTCCGGGCGGAGTCCCACGCGCCTGAGCATGTCATCGATACGGCCGTCGATCTCGCTAGACGATCGAACGCCATGGACGCGCAGCGGCATCTCAAGCGTCTTGCGGACAGTCTGACGCGGATTGAGCGACGAGTACGGATCCTGGAACACCATCTGGGTGATCCGGGCCCTTGCCATCCGGTCGAACCCCGGGCCGATTTCGTTACCCTCCACCACCACCCTTCCTCGCGTCGGCTGCTGCAGACCGAGGATTGAGAGCGCCAGCGTGGATTTTCCGCAGCCCGACTCGCCGACGAGCCCGAGGCACTCGCCGCGCTTCAGCTCCAGATCGACGCCGTCGACCGCGTGCAGGTACCGCCGCGGCTTGCCCAGGAAGCCGCCTCCCACGGGAAAGTGGACGGCGAGGTTCTCGACCCTCAGGATCGTATCGTCGGACAGGTTACTCATGATGATGGCACCGGACGAGGCCGCCATTGGCGAGTGGCGTCACGCCGGGATCGTCGACCCGGCAGAGTTCGGTAGCCGCATAGCAGCGGGGATTGAAACGGCACCCGGCCGGAAACGCGGCCACCGGCGGAACGACGCCGGCGATCTCCTTGAGGCGCTGGCGACCATGCTTCGAGCGGGCGCCGAGCAGCGGAAGGGAGGCGACGAGCCCGCTCGTATAGGGGTGGCTAGGGCTTCGAAACACCTCGTCGGCGATGCGCTCTTCCACCAAGCGCCCGGCATACATGACACCGACGCGGCGGCACATGTTCGCGATCAGGCCAAGATCGTGGCTGATCATGAGCACGGCGGTCCCGCGGGCTGCGGAGAGTTCGCGGATCAGGTCCAGGATCTCGGCCTGGACAGTGACGTCGAGAGCCGTCGTAGGCTCGTCGGCGAGCAGAAGGTCGGGCTCGCAGGCCAATGCGATCGCGATCATCACCCTCTGGCGCATGCCGCCCGAGAGTTGATGGGGATAGTCCTTCACCCGGCGTTCGGGGGCCGGGACGCGAACGCTCGCTAACGCCTCCACGGCGCGCCTGTTCGCCTCCTTCCAGGAAACGCCCTTGTGCAGGACGAACATCTCCGCGATCTGACGCCCGATCGGCGAAAGCGGATTGAGCGCGGTCATCGGCTCCTGGAAGATCATCGAAATGCGGTTGCCGCGGAGCTTGCGCATCTCGCCCTGCGAGAGGTTCTGGACCTCCTTGCCGTCAAATCGGATCGTCCCGCCACCGATGCCGAGCGGATGGCGGAGAAGACCGATCAGGGCAAGCGATGTGATGCTCTTGCCGCAGCCCGACTCGCCGACAAGGCCGAAGGTCTCCCCACGCTCGATGGTGAAGGAGACATCCTGGACGGCAGGAAATTTCGCATCGCCGACCGACAGATCGATCCGGAGATTCTCGACTTCGAGAAGAGGTTTCCCGCTCATGCGCGCCGTGTCCGCGACTGAGGATCGAGGATGTCCCGCAGTCCGTCGCCGAGCAGGTTCAGGCCCAGCACCGTGACGAAGATCGCAAGGCCTGGAAAAATAGAGATCCAGGGCGCTGTCGTGATCTGGTCCCGTGCGTCCGAAAGCATGCTACCCCAGCTCGGGAACGGGGGACGGATGCCGAGGCCCAGGAAGGACAGCGCCGCTTCCGCGAGGACCGCGCCGCCCATGCCGAGGGTCCCGATCACGATGATCGGCCCGAGCATGTTGGGAAGCAACTGCGTGAGCATGATCCGAATGTCGCTGTAGCCGAGCACCTTGGCGGCCTGCACGTAGCCCTGGCTTTTCAGGGACAACGCCGACGCCCGTGCGAGACGGCATGTAAAGGACCAGTTGGTGAGCCCCAACGCGATCAGCAGGCTGGTCAGGCCGGGATTGAGGATCGCCATGATGGCGAGGGCGAAGATCAGAGACGGGATCGCCAGCATCATGTTGGTCAGACCGTTGACGAAATCGTCCCACCAGCCGCCCCAATAACCGGCGGAGAGCCCCAGGCAAACGCCGATGACGGTGTTGATG
>JAFAAP010000214.1 GCA_023426505.1 Pseudomonadota bacterium | reverse complement strand
GGGTCGGCGCCTGCCGCGGCGTGGCCGGCATCGTCCTGTGGGCCTTAGGCCTGCCCATGGGCGGATTTCTCATCGTCGCGGCCGCCAGCATCGCCCTCGCGGCGGTCGGGGCCGTCGACGACATCCGTCCGCTGCCGGCAGGGCCCCGTCTGCTGCTGCAGGTGGCGGCCGTCGCGGCGGTCGTGGTGGTGAGCCAGGTCCGGGTGCTGCCGGAGGCAGTGCCCCTGGTGCTGGAGCAGGCCCTTCTCATCCTCGGCGGAGTCTGGTTTGTGAACCTCGTCAATTTCATGGACGGACTCGACTGGATCACGGTCGCCGAAATGGTGCCGGTCACGGCCTTCGTGGCCGCCTTCGGGCTGTTCGTCGTGCCAGAGCCGGGTCCCGCGCCCCTCGTGGCCCTCACCCTCTGCGGCGCCCTCCTGGGCTTCGCGCCCTTCAACAGGCCGGTGGCGAAACTCTTCCTGGGCGACGTGGGCTCGCTGCCGATCGGGCTGCTGGTCGGCTGGATGCTGCTGGAGCTCGCCGGCACCGGCGCGCTGGCCGCCGCCCTGCTGCTGCCGCTCTACCACCTGATGGATGCGACGATCACCCTGTTGAAGCGCCTGGCGCGCGGCGAGAAGGTGTGGGAGGCCCATCGCAGCCATTTCTACCAGCAGGCCACCACGAACGGCTTCACGCCGCTCTCGGTCAGCGCCCACGTGTTCGGCCTCAACCTCCTGCTCGCAGGGCTTGCGACCGTCACCCTGATCTGGCCGTCCTGGCCGGTTCAGGTCGCCTGCTTCGGAGCCGGCACCATCCTGGTTGGCCTTCTCCTCTCCCATTTCGCACGGCCGCGCCTAAAATCCCCTGCATGACAGCTCCCCTCATAGCGCTCACCGGCGCGACCGGCTTCATCGGCCAACATCTCCTCAAGGAACTCCCCAAGCGCGGCTACCGGGTCCGGGTGCTGCTCCGGCGCCCCTCCGAGGTGCCCGAAGGCGCGACTAGCGCGGTGATCGGCGATATCGCCCAGCCCTACAACATGGCGGCGGCGTTGCGGGACGTGGACGCGGTGATCCATTCGGCCGGCCTGGCGCACGCCATGTCCGGGCGACCGGAGGACGACTACCGGGCCATCAACACCGAGGCGACGATCAAGCTGGCCCAGGCCGCCGAGCGGGCCGGGGTCAAGCGCTTCGTGTTCCTGTCCTCGATTCGGGCCCAGAGCGGGCCGGTGGCGGAGGGCGTGCTCACCGAAGAGCGGGCTTCCGCGCCGACCGACGCCTACGGTCGGTCGAAGCTCGAAGCCGAGGAGGGCCTGGCCCGCCTGGGCCTCGACTGGACGGCCCTGCGCCCGGTGCTCGTCTACGGGCCGGGCGTGAAGGGCAACATGGCGGCGCTGCTCAAGCTCGCGCAGTCGCCTTGGCCCCTGCCGCTCGGCGGGCTCAAGGCCAAGCGCTCGCTCCTGTCGCTGGACAACCTGACCGCCGCCATGGACGCGGTGCTGAGGGCCGAGGGCACGCTGAAGCGGCCCTTCATCGTGGCCGATCCGGAACCGGTGACGGTGCCCGAGATCGTCGCGGCGCTGCGAGCGGGGCTCGGGCGCGGTCCGGGCCTGATCCCGGTGCCGGCCTTCGCGTTCAAGGCGGCAGCTCTCCTGGCCGGCAAGGCGGAAGCCTACGAGCGACTGGCGGGCTCGCTGGTGGCGAGCCCCGCAGCCCTGAAGGCGCTCGGCTGGCAGCCGGTCAGTTCGACGCCAGACGGGCTGGCTCGGCTGGCGCGGGAGGCTCAAGGCTCTGCACCCGGCGCTTGAATTCGGGAATGGCCTCCTCGAAGACCCGCTCGGCGGCCCGTCGGTCGCCGGCCGCGATGGCCCGGTCGAGATCGTCGAGCCAGCGGTCGACCCGCTCGCGGTCGGCGAAAACGGGTTTCGCCGCCATGACGCCGTCGATGCCGATCTCCGCCATGGGCTCGTCGCGGGCGAACAGGATCTCGTGCAGGCGCTCGCCGGGCCGCGTGCCCATCACGGCGATCTCGATGTCCTCGCCGGGCTCGTAGCCGGCGAGCCGGCTCATGCGCTCGGCGAGATCGTAGATGCGCACGGGCTGGCCCATCTTGAGCACGTAGACCGAGGCGCGCTCGTAAGCATTGGCCGCATCCGCCGCGATGCGCCGCCCGTCGTCGGCGTGCGACGCGGAGGTGAGCACGAGATCCGCCGCCTCGCGGGTGGTCATGAAGTAGCGCACCATGTCGGGATGCGTAACCGTGACCGGCCCGCCGCGGGCGATCTGCGCCTTGAACTTCGGCACCACGGAGCCGACCGACCCCAGCACGTTGCCGAAGCGAACGGCGATGAGCCGCGGCGCGCCGTTGTGGCCCTTGAACTCCGCGTCGAGGGCCTGGGCGTACATCTCGGCGAAGCGCTTGGTGGCGCCGAGCATCGAGACCGGGTCGATGGCCTTGTCGGTGGAGATGATGACGATCTCGCCGACGCCCGCCTCCACGGCCGCATCGGCGACGTTCACGGAGCCGAACACGTTGGTTTTGACGCCCTCGGTCCAGTTCCGCTCGAGATAGGGCACGTGCTTGAGGGCGGCCGCGTGGAACACCACGTCCGGCCGGAACTCCCGCATGACCTCGCGGATACGGTCCCGGTCGCGCACGTCGGCGATGAGCCCGTCCACATTGGTGTCGCTCGACAGCAGCGTGGGGTTTTCCAGGATGTGGTAGAGGGAGGGCTCGGAGCTCTCCACGATCATCAGGTCGCTCGCCCCGAAGGCGACGACGCGGGTGCAGATCTCGGACCCGATGGAGCCGCCGCCACCCGTCACCAGGACGCGCTTGCCGCGGATGAAGGCCTCGAGGCGGCGTCGGTCGATCTGCACCGTGGGGCGCAGGAGCAGGTCCTCGATCTCCAGGGGCGCGAGCTCGGCGTCGCGCATGCCCTCGCCGAGGCTCGTGACCCGTACGAGCGGCAGGCCGAGGCGGCGGGCGCGGGCGATCAGCATCTCGGGATGGGCCTCGGGCGCGAGCGCGCTCGGGGTCGCCACGAGGCGGCGGATCGGGGTGCCGCGCTCCTGGAAGTCCTGGATCACCTGGTCCATGTCCGTGAAGGTGCCGAGCACCGGGACGCCCCGGATCGACTGGCCGAGATCGTCGGACCGGAACGACAGGACGCCCTTGGGCTGGAGCCGCTTGACCGCCCCCGATTCGATCGCCCGGATGAACACCTCGATATCGCTGCCGCGCCCAAGCAGCAGGGCCGGCGTGTTGGAGTCCCGCTCCAGGGTCTGGCGCGAGCGGGCGTACTTCACGTAGCGGAAGGCCAGCCGCGGCCCGCCCAGCAGGAACATCTGGATCAGCCAGTAGAGGGCGATCGTGATCTTGCCGAAGAAGTAGAAGCCGAAGAGCTGCGGCGAGAACAGGATGTAGTCGATGACGAGCAGCGTGAGCGCCAGCACGCTCGTGGCCCGAAAGATGTTGAACAAGTCCGGCAGCGACGCGAAGCGCCACTTGGAGCGGTAGAGCTGGAAGAACCAGTAGACCAGTCCCGCGAAGGCCACGAAGGGCGGCAGGAACAGGGGCAGGTGCTGGAGTCGCTCGTCGAGAAGCCTGCCGTCGAAGCGCACGTAGAAGGTCGCCACGACGGCGATGGCCGTCATCGCGAGGTCATGGACGACGATGAGCGTCTTCTTGAAGTCCTGCCGTTTCAAATCAGGGGGTCCCGCCACATTGTTCCGCGCGGTATCCGCCGCGTTCCCGGCTTTGTCAATGTGACGACCGGCATGGCCTTTGGCCGGCCGGGTCCGGTCAGGCCTGCGGCAGCGGGCTCTCGGCCACCACCACGAGGCCGCCCTCCTCCTGCGAGACATGGGCGCTGATGCCGAAGCTCGCGGCGAGCCGCTCCGGGGTGAACACCTCGGCCGGCGGCGCATGGGCCTGAAGGCGGCCCCGGTCGAGGAGCACGATCTCGTCGGCGAATCGGGCCGCCAGGGTGAGGTTGTGCATGATGGCGACCACCAGAGCCCCGGCCCGGGCTTCAGCCCGGAGCACCTCCAGCACCATCAGCTCGTGGCGCGGATCCAGCGCCGCGACCGGCTCGTCGGCCAGGAGAACGGGCGCTTTGGTCGCAAGGGCACGGGCAAGCAGCACCCGGGCCCGCTCGCCGCCGGAGAGCTCCGTGGCGGGCCTGTCGGCGAAGTCCACCACGTCGGCGGCCGCCATCGCGTCCTCGACGGCCCGGCTTCCGGCCCCGCCGAGGGAATCGGGTCTCTCCCCGTGCGGCAGGCGCCCGAGGGCCACCACGTCGCGGACCGGCAGCGGCCAGGCGACGCCGCCGTTCTGGGCCAGGTAGGCAATGGCC
>JAFAAP010000170.1 GCA_023426505.1 Pseudomonadota bacterium | reverse complement strand
CGGCACGTCCGGGTTGATCCTACTTGTAGCGGCTCAGCACGCGCTCGGACTGCTTCTGCGCGCTGTCGAGGGCCTCCTGCGGGCTCTGCGTGCCCGTCACGGCGGCCTGCACCGAGTCGTTGACGATCTTGTAGATGCGTCCGTTGTCGTGCACCGACAGCTCGGCCACGGCATGCTCCAGCTGATCGCGGGCCACGACCGCCTGCGGGAAGCCCTTCACGTAGTCCTTCATGGCCTGTGTCTCGTAGGCTGCCGGCGTCACCGCCACGTAGCCCGTCTTGATGCTCCACTCGGCGGCGCGCTCGGGCGCGGTCATCCAGCGGATGAAGGTGACGGCGGCCTTCTGCTGCTCCGGGGTCGCGCTCTTGAAGACGTAGAAGTTGCCGCCGCCGGTCGGGGAGCCGCGCCGCTCCTTGGCGGGCAGCATGGCGACGCCGAAGTCGAACTTCGCGCCCTCCTTGACAGCCGTCAGGTTGCCGGTGGTGTGCCACATCATGGCGGTCTTGCCTTCGAGGAAGTCGGTGCGCAGGGTGCCCCACTCGATGGCTCCCCTCGGCATCACGCCGTCCTTGGCAGCGAGATCCACCCAGTATTGCAGCGCCTCGACCGACTTCTTCTCGTTGAAGAAGACCTTGTTGCCGGCCTCGTTCATGAGCTTCTGGCCGTTCTCGATCGCCAGAGCCTGCAGCATCCAGTAGCCGTAGCCGGTGGACGGGATCTCGACGCCCCAGCGGGAGACGTTGCCGGACGCGTCCTTCTTCACGAGCTTCTTGGACATCTCGGCCATCTCGGCCCAGGTGGTCGGCGGCTTCTCGGGATCGAGGCCGGCCTCCTTGAAGGCGTCCTTGTTGTAGTAGAGCACGATGGTCGAGCGCTGGAACGGAACGCTCCAGGTCTTCCCTTCGACGCGGCCGTTCTCCATGAAGGCCGGGTAGAAGGAGTCGAGCCACGCCTTGCCGTCCGCACCGGCGATCTCGTCGATCGGGACGATCGCCTTCTCGTCCATCAGCGTGAACAGGTCGGTGGAGAAGAGAACGGAGAGCTGCGGCGGCTGGCCTCCCTTCATGGCCGTCATCGCCTTGGTCATGGTGTCGGTGTAGTTGCCCGCATAGACCGCCTCGACCTTGATGTCCGGGTTCTCCTTCTGGAACCGCTGCACCATGTCGTCGATGATCTTCGTGACCGGGCCTCCGACCGCGACCGGGTAATACATCGTCAGGTCGACGGCGTGCGCGACGCTCGCCCCCAAGCTCATCACGGTCATAAGGCCTGCCGTGAGCAGCGACTTCGTGTTCACCTTCATTGTCCTCCCCTCCGGAGTTTTGGACGTTTACGCCTGCAGCCGGCCGGCTGCCCGCGTTCTCTCATGCGGCAACGCCTAAAGCATCGGACCCGAAAGTGAATTTGCACTTTTGGGATCCATCCGATGCTTTCTCTTTAGAGAGAGCATCGTCTGTGCGGAAAACCGGGATCCACTTTTCCGCACCATGCTCTAGTGACGCGGGGCTCCCGCGTCGCGGCGCTTTCCGCTGGTCCTTTCAAACAGATGTATGTGACGGTCTTGCCAGCCGAGCCCGATTTTGTCGCCGGCATGCAGCTGGCAGAAGCCGGGCTGGCGGATCGCCATGGTCTCTCCCTCCACCTCGCAGAGGACGATGCTGTCGGCGCCCAGGTATTCCGTAGCCTTGACGGTGGCCGGAACCCCGCCGCTTTCCACGATCGACACATGTTCGGGGCGCACGCCCAGCAGGGACCCGTCGCGCCACGAGATGATGTTCATGGGCGGGGTGCCGATAAAGCGGGCCGTGAAGTCGCTCGCAGGCTGATTGTAGAGCTCGTGCGGTGCGCCGTTCTGCTCGATGACGCCGTCGCGCATCAGGATCACCCGGTCGGCCATGGTCATGGCCTCGGTCTGGTCGTGCGTGACGTAGACCATGGTCATGCCGAGGCGCTGCTGCAGGCTTCTGATCTCCGTCCGCATCTCGTGGCGGAGCTTCGCATCGAGATTCGACAAGGGCTCGTCCATGAGGCAGACGGGCGCTTCCGCGATGATGGCGCGGCCCAGCGCGACGCGCTGGCGCTGGCCGCCGGAGAGCTGGGACGGCTTGCGGTCGAGCAGGTGGCTCAGGCCCACGATGTCGGCCACCCGCTTCAGGCGCTCGTCCCGTTCCCCACGTCCGACGCCGCGCACGCGCAGGCCGAAGATGATGTTCTCGGCGACGTTGAGGTGCGGAAACAGCGCGTAAGACTGGAACACCATCGAGATGCGCCGCTCGGCGGGCGACAGGTGGGTCACGTCGCGTCCGCCGATGGTGATCGTGCCGGAATCGACCTCCTCCAAACCCGCGATGAGCCGCAGGGTCGTGGACTTGCCGCAGCCCGAAGGACCGAGGAGCACGAGCAGCGTGCCTGCATCAGCCTTGAAGCTGATGCGGTTCACCCCTCCCACGCCGCCCCACGTTTTGGACACTGCGCTGACAACGATCTCCGACATGAATTTCCAACCTGGTAGATCTCGGAGGTCCGAGCTTTCGAATTGCGTCTGATGTCAAGGAACGGCGCTCGGGTGTGCCCTTCGCATGCCGGGCTCCGGTGGAGCAGACAGAATGTGACCGCGCGAGAGCCTGACTCAATGGCGGTTCGTCATTCTGTCACCGCGATGTTGCGTCCGCACGACAGACACCGGGCCGGAAAAGCGGAGGTCCGTTCAGCCTGCCGTCGGAACGAGCGCGCGTCTGGTGTGGAACGGAGTTGTGCATGGGCAGGCGCCTCCCCGGCGTTTCCTTCGAGTTCTGATCATTTGTTTTTTGCGAGGCTATGACGGGGAATGTGCGATATCAAGCATACTTATGTGGGATGTTCCAAGATTTATGACCAACCTACGATGCTTCGTCGCCTTGCGGAGGATGTGCGAGTGTTCCTGCCTGAGGGAAAGAAGGCCGCGCGCCAGAGATTGATCATCGCCGAACTCGGTCTGCATCCCGCGGTGAGGACCTCCGCCCTGGCCCGGCGGCTCGGCGTTTCGACGGAGACGGTGAGGCGCGACATCGAGGAGCTGACCCGGCTCGGGCTCGTCAGCCGCACCTATGGCGGCGCCGCCGGGCGCCAGCTGGGCCTGCAACCGGAATTCCAGGATCGGGATTCGCTCGCGGTCGAAGAGAGGGATGCGATCGCCCGGAGAGCCGTCGAGTTGGTGAAGCCCGGGGACGTGCTGATGATCGATTCCGGTTCGACGACCGCACGCTTCGCCCGGATCCTCGCGCAGGCCGCCGAGCAGATCACGGTCATCACCAACTGCTTCGCGGTGGCTCACTCGCTCGTTCAGGGCAGCGGCATCCGCGTCCTGTTCTGTCCCGGCGACTTTTCATCGCGCGAGCGCGGCGTCTACGGCTCCGAGACCTGCGCGTTCCTGCAGCGATTCAACGCCGACATCGCCTTCATCGGCGCGAGCGGCCTGACCGTCGAGGGACCGACCGACGTCGAGACGCAGGCCTGCTGGGTCAAGAGGACGATGCTCGATCGCGCCGAACGGGGCGTGCTCCTGCTGGACGGCACGAAGTTCGACCGACGGCATCTCGAGCTCGTCTGCCCCCTGGACCGGCTGTCGGACGTGGTCACCGATCGCCACCCCGAAGGGGATCTCGCCGTCCGGCTCGCTCGCGGCGGCGTCACGCTGCACGTGGCGTCGAGCGTTACGCAGCCGGAGCATGTCGATCCCGCGTAACGGGATCACTCCGAGAAGCGGGTGAACGCGAAGGCGGCGGCGCCTGCTCCGATCGCCGCGACGCTGGCGGCCGCGACGATCCAGCCGGCTTTGCGCGTGCCGAAGGCAAAGCTCATGCCCGCCTTCACCAGGGTGTTCACGGCCACTGCGATTGATATGCCGAGGGCCGCGGAGGTCAGCGCGATGCCGTTTCGGGATTCGCGGGCGAGCGACAGGGTGATGGCGTCCACGTCCGCGATGCCGGAGACGGCCGCCAGCGCGGTCAGGCCGAAATCGCCCGCGCCCGCTCCCACCCATTTGGTCAGCAGGCTGATCAGCGCGATCAGGCCGGCGAGCTTCAGGGCCATGCCGAGGTCGAAGGGGTTGCGGATCTGCAGGTCCGGGTGTTCCTCGTCGCCGCTCCGGTTCGTGAGGAACAGGAGGCCGGCGACGGCGAGCAGGACGAGGCCCGCCGCGCCGAGGGGCCACGCCATCGGCAGGAGCAGGGCGCCGTTGAGGGCGCTCGCCACCAGGAAGACGCGCCCCACCATGACGGACCCCGACAGGAGGATGCCGGCCGCGAGGAGGGGACTGGCGGCAGGATGTTCGCGCGCCATGCGCGCCAGCGTCACCGTCGTGGCGGTCGAGGAGGCGAGGCCCCCCGCCGCGGCCGCGAGCGCCACGCCCGCCTGACTGCCCATGATCCGCACGGCGATGTAACCCGCAAACGAGATCGCCGCGATCAGGATCGCGAGAAGCCAGATCTCCGCCGGGTTGATCGCGCCCCACGGATCGACGGGCCGGTCGGGCAGCAGGGGCAGGGCCAGGAACGTCATGGCCAGAAGGGTGAGAACGGAACGGACCTCGAGCCAGGTGATGCGCCTCAGCCAGCTGTGCAGGGGCTGCTTGAGGGCGAGGATCGCCATGACGGTCACGCCCGCGGCCGCGGCGATCCGCAGGTCGCCGAGGATCGCATAGGCGCCGAGCGCGAAGGTGAGGAGGCCGGCGACGACTCCCGTGACGCTGAAGTTGCTCTCGGCCTTCGCCTGAAGCCACGAGAACGCGCTGAACGCGATGGCGAATCCGAAGAACGACAGAGCCAGGAAGGCCGGATGGGTCTGGCCCGACAGGATCGCGCAAAGCCCGCCGAGGAGGGCCGTGAGGGTGTAGGTGCGCAGTCCCGCCGTGCGCTCGCCCTCGGGCTCCTCGCGCTGCTTCCAGCCACGCTCGAGGCCGATCATCAGCCCGATTGCCAGGGCGACGGCGAGGCGCAGGAGAAGCGGCGAGTCGGTCATGTAGAGCCCCGGCGTTCTTGGGGGCGCGCCGATACGGACGCAAACCCCGGATCTTTGGCCGGTTCATTAGCATGGCCGTGGAGAGGACAATACTGCGCCCCCGGAAGGCTCATCGGCCTTGGCGGCCGGCTTGTATCGATGAGCCGGTCGAGGGGGATGCCGATCCGACCGGGCGACGGGCGCACAAGGTCATGAGGGCCGGCGGAACACCGGGAGAGCCATGCGGCGGCGGCGGTCCCTTCCTGCGCCTGCAGCAATTGTGTCCGGCCCTCTTCCTGCATATTTCCGCTCAATATCGTGAATAGAAAGCAAACTACATGATTATGACGTGGTTTACGCGTCCGCTCTGGCAGCGGGTCGCCGTCGCCTTCGCGCTCGGCATCCTGGCCGGCACCCTCGCCGGCGAGCAGGCCGCGGTATGGTTCAAGCCGCTGGGCGACGTCTATCTGAACCTCGTGCGGATGATCGTCATCCCGCTGGTGTTCTTCACCATCGCGTCCAGCGTAGCGAAACTGGCGGAGGCTGGGAACGTCGCGCGGCTCGGCGCCCGCACCCTGTTCTGGTTCATCGCCACCTCGGCCATCGCGGTGCTGGTCGGCATCGCCTTCGGGCATCTGATCAATCCGGGCCTCGGCCTGTCGAACCTGCCGCTCGGCGAGGTGAAGCCGCGCACGATCCCGACGCCGCTCGAGGTACTGATCGGCATCGTTCCCACCAACCCGATCAAGGCCATGGCCGACACCAACGTGCTGCAGGTGCTCGTCTTCGCCGGCATCGTCGGCGCGGCGCTCGTGTCGCTCGGCGACAAGACCGCAGGCCTGCGCAGCCTCGTCGATCAGGGCTCGGCCCTCGTGTTCCGCATCACCCGTTGGGTGCTGCAGCTCACGCCGATCGGCACCTTCGGGCTCATCGCCTGGGTGGTCGGCCGCTATGGCCTGTCCTCGCTGCTGCCGTTGGCTAAATTCATCGCGGCCATGTATCTCGCCTGCCTGTTCCACATCATCGTGGTCTATGGCGGCCTGCTGAAGCTGCACGGCCTCAAGCCCGGCCGCTTCTTCCGCGGCGCGCTGCCGGCGCAGCAAATGGCCTTCGCGACCTCGTCGAGCCTCGCGACACTGCCGATGACGCTGCGGGTCGCAGTGGAGAAGCTCGGCGTTCCGCAGAGCTACGCGAGCTTTGCGATTCCGCTCGGCGCCAACGTGAAGATGGACGGCTGCGGCGCGATCTATCCGGCGATCGCCGCAATCTTCATCGCGCAGTATTTCGGGCTCGACCTCTCGCTGACGCAGTACGTGCTGATCGGCCTCACGGCGGTGCTCGGCTCGCTCGGCACGGCTGGCGTTCCCGGAACCTCCATCGTGATGCTGACCCTCACGCTCAGCACCGCGGGGCTGCCGCTCGAAGGCATCGGCTACATCGTGGCCATCGACCGGGTCGTCGATATGATGCGCACCGCCACCAACGTCACCGGCCAGATCCTCGTGCCCGTGCTCGTGGCGAAGGAGGAGGGGATCCTCGACCGGGCTGTCTATGACGGCGCCGTCGAGACCCGCGAGCCTGCCGCCGACACGGTCCTCGTGGCGGCCGAGTAGAGACGCGGCCGGCTCCCCGGCTGCAACTGAACCAGGCCATGGCCGTTCTGCTCTTCACGGAAGCAGGTCGGCCATGGCGTCACAGAGTTCGTCCCGGAAAGTCATCTACGCCGCGCTCCTGGGCAATTTCCTGATCGCGGTCACCAAATTCGCCGCCGCCGCGTGGACCGGAAGCTCGGCCATGCTGAGCGAGGGCGTGCACTCCCTCGTCGACACTGGCAACGAGTTGCTCCTCCTCTACGGGCTGTACCGCTCCGCGCTGCCGCCCGACCGAGCTCATCCCCTCGGCCACGGGCGCGAGCTCTATTTCTGGACCTTTATCGTCTCCCTGCTGATCTTCGCCCTCGGGGCCGGCGTCTCGATCTACGAGGGCATTATGCACATGCGCGAGCCGGAGCCGGTCGAGAGCCCTGTCGTGAACTACGCGGTGCTCGGCCTCTCGTTCCTGTTCGAGGGCGGCTCCTGGTGGGTGGCGCTCAAGGAGTTCAGGCGCTCCAAGGGGCGGCGCGGGTATTACCAAGCCGTACGAGAGAGCAAGGATCCGACGACCTTCACGGTGCTGTTCGAGGACAGCGCGGCTCTCGCAGGGCTTGTCATCGCATTCGTTGGAATCTCGGCCGCGCAGTATTTCGAGATTCCGGAACTCGACGGTCTCGCCTCGGTCGGCATCGGTCTCGTGCTGGCTGCGACCGCCATGGTGCTGGCGCGGGAAACCAAGGGCCTCCTGATCGGGGAGGCGGCTCATGCCGGGCTCCAGGCCTCGATCCTCGCCATCGCGCAGGCCGATCCGGCGGTCGAGCGCGCCAACGGCGTGCTCACGGTGCACCTCGCGCCCCAGCAGATCGTTGCGGCGCTCAGCGCCGAATTCGCGGACGACCTGAGGACGCCGGAAATCGAGGCCTGCGTCACGAGGCTGGAGGCGAAGGTGAAGGCGGCTCATCCCGAGATCGCCATGCTGTTCATCAAGCCGCAGAGCGCCGGCGCCTACCGCAAGCGGCGCGCCGCGATCAATCTGGCCGACTACACGGTTGACGATTCCGGTCATCTATTGAAAGACGCACCCGACTCCCCATGATAGTCTGGATGGGGCGACAGGAGTGCGTATGGCCGGGCGGGTAATCAAGGACGATCAGCCTCGCGTCTATTTCGACTGCAACAAGTGCCCTGCATTCTGCTGCTCGATCTACGAGCGTGTGGGCGTCACGAAGCGCGACATCAACCGGCTCGCCAAGCATTTCGGCGTGACGCCCGATGAGGCGCGCGAACGCTACACGGCCGACTGGGAAGGTGAGCGCGTGCTCAAGCGCGTCAAGGACGTGATCTTCGAGAAGACCTGCGCCTTCCTCGACCAGAAGACCCGCGGCTGCACGATCTACCATGCGCGCCCCGAGGTGTGCCGCTCCTATCCCAACCGGTCGCGCTGCGCCTATTACGACCTGCTGCGCTTCGAGCGCATCCAGCAGGGCGACGAGAGCGTCGTGCCGCAGGTCAAGATCACGTTCCACGACGTCGAGGAGGAGGTCGTGGACAATGCCGATGGGCCCGAGCGGATCTACGAGTGGGACGAGAAGGAGCGTTGAGGCGCTTCAGCGCCGGTTCCGACCATCCTGGATCGTCGGCGTCACGACCACCGTCGCGGTCATGCCGGCGCTCAGGCGGATATCCTCCGGCACCCGGTCCAGCGTGATGCGGACGGGAACGCGCTGCGCGAGGCGCACCCAGCTGAAGGTCGGGTTGACGTTGGCGATGAGTCCGTCGGATGTCTGCGCCGTCTCCCGGTCGGCGATCGCGCGGGCGATGCTCTCCACGTGCCCCTGGATCTCGTCCGGAAAGCCCATCAACCGCACGGTCGCGCGGTCGCCCTCGCGGATATTGCGGATCTTCGTCTCTTCGAAATAGCCGGCCACATGGAACGAGTCGCTGTTGACGATGGCGAGCAGCGCCCGGCCGGCCGTGGCATAGTCGCCCGCATTGACCTGGAGGTTCGTCACGAAGCCGTTCACGGGTGAGCGCAGTTCCGTGCGGTCCAGGTTGAGGCGGGCCGTGTTGAGCGCGGCGAGCGCCTGGTCGTACTCGGCCGCGGCGGTCGCGACCGCGGTCTCCGCCTGCTCGCGCGCCTCCACCGTGATGGCTGCGGTGGACAGCCGGGTGCGCCGCTCGAGTTCGCGCCGGCGCTGCTCGAGTTCCTGCTCGCGTCCTTGGACGTTGGCCTCGGCCTGGCTCAGCGCGAAGCGGTATCGCTCCGGATCGATCGTGAAGAGCACGTCCCCCTTCCTGACCGCCTGATTGTCCTTCACCCTCACCTGGGCGACCGCACCGGACACGTCGGACGCGATCTCGATGATGTCCGCGTGGACCCGTCCGTCGCGCGTCCATGGATTGCGCGTGTAGTCCTGCCACGCGAACCATGCGGCGGCTGCCGCTCCTGCGACCACGAAGGTCGTGACGACGAATTTGACGGTGCGGGAAACGGCCACGAGTTTGAGATCCTACCGAAAGACGAACGAGACGCAGACGGACAGCACGAACACATAGAGCGCGACGTTGAACAGGGCCGGGTGCCAGACGAACCTGTAGAAGCCGATGCCGTCCAGGACCCGGCGCAGAACGATCCAGATCACGGCGGCCGCGGCCGCATAGGCGAACATGGGCGGCACGTAGATGCCGAACAGGTCGACTTCCTTGATCATGCGGGAACCGCCTCCTTCCTCAGCACGGCGGGCACCGGAGCGGTTCGGGCCGGCCCGAAGAGGTCCGCGTGGCGATGGAGAGCGCTACCGATCGCCACGAGGGCCATGAGGGTCTCGTCGGCAGGGCCCGTGGGTCGCTCGAGCAGAAGCGCGACGGCGTCGTCGATCTCGCCGAGAGGTTCGGAGACGGGCTGTCCTGCCGCGAGGCGGCGGAAGTGACGGGCGAGGGCCGCCAGCACCCGGTCTAAGGCGCGTGCCGCATCCTCTGGCAGATCCCCGCGCACGGCTCTGAGAGTCATGATGTTGAAGCCGATGCGCAAGGCCGCCAGCGCGCTGCGCATCGTGGCGCGCTGGTCGGGCTGGGTGATGTCGAGGCGGGCGAACAGGGCATTGATGCGATCGAACATGCGGCTCGCGAAGCGGGTGCGGCTGACATTGGCGTCGGGACCCGCGAGCCGTTCCAAGTCGCGGAGCACGCCGCCGCGCACCCTCCGGATCGTCCACTCGACGCCGAGCGGGCGAAACAGCCGGAACATGAGGATGCCGGCCCCGATGCCGGCGATGAGCGCGCTGCTCGAATTGATGAAGGAGGCAAGGTCCGGCTGCGTCGGCGTGTTCGTCAGGCCGAGAAGCGCCACGAGATTGAGCCCGAGCGGCGTGACCCGGATGCCGATGCCAGGAAGGCCGAGCAGAATGCCGAAGGGCAGGTAGAAGGGCAGCAGCACCATCACGAGGGACGCGAAGCCGTCGATCATCGGCAGCACCGCGAACATGTAGAAGGCCGCGATGACGGCGGACAGGATCGTCATGCGCAGGAAGTTCGCCGCCGCGGCCGCCGGTTCGTCGAGGGCCGCGAGAATGCTGCAGATCACGCCGCTGAAGATGACGGCCGAGCTCCCATGCGTCCAGCCCGACGCGATCCAGAACGCGGCCGTGAGCAGGACGGCCCCGGTGGAGGTCGCGCCGGCTACGAGCGCGAGCACCACGTCGCGGTAGCGGGCGGTCGACGGGGCTTCTTCGGCGATGGCGATGCTTCGCCCCGACAGGAGAGCGGCGCGCAGATCGAGCAGCCGCTGCCAGGTTCCCAGCGCGTCGCTCAGGCGCAGCAGGATGTTGCGCACAAGAATGGTCTCGTGATCGCGAACCATGTCCTCGAAGGTGGGCGTGCGCGGCTGCTTCCTCCCGAAGCCTGCGGATCTCCCGGTCCATCTCCGCTTCGGGCGCGAGCGGATCGGGCCGGTCGAGAAGGGCGGCCGCGCGGTCCAGCAGGTCCTGAACCATCTCCTGCTTGCCCGTCGCATGGCTTCGCAGCAGCTCCAGGCGGTCGTTGATGGAAACCAGAAGCGACAGGAGCGTGAGGAGCTGGCCCTGGAGATGGCGCACCACGTTCCCGGCCGCCCGCACAGAGGGGGTGTCGAAGGAGGCGAAGACCCGCAGGGCGTCGAGGCCGATCGCATCCGCCACCATCCAGCGCTGGTCGGCGAGGGCCTTTTCCTCCCCCGACTCGCCGCGCAGCACGTCGCCCAGCCACTGCACGGAAGCCCTCAGCGTCGCATCGACGGAGGCCGTGAGGGCTTCGCCCGCGCGCTTCGGAAAGACGATCTGGCTGACCAGCGTGGCGCACGCGATACCGAGGGTGATCTCGATGCAGCGGCCGACCGCGTAGTCGAAGGCCGTTTCCGGGGCGAGCGCGGCGGGAATGCCCACGATGGCGGCCGTGTAGCCGGACAGCATCGCCCCGTAGGAGGCCGGCGCGTCGCGCAGGAGCACGGACGTGAAGGTGCAGGCCCCGATCCACAGGGCAAGAGCCGGGAGGAACAGGGAGGGCGCCTGGGCGAAGGCGCCGACGAGGGCGAGCGCTACCGTGGCGCCGACGACCGTTCCGGTGACGCGGAAGAGGGATTTCGCCACGACCATGCCGGCGATGGGCTGGGAGACCACGAAGGCGGTCAGCATGGCCCAGCTCGGTTGGGTCAGGTCGAGCGCGAAGGCGATGTAGAGGGCGAGGACGGCCGCACCGAAGGTCTTGATCGAGAACATCACGTCTCGCCAGCTCGGCTGCAGCATCGTTTCGGGTCTCTCGATCCTGGATCGCCGCCGCGGGAGCGAACCGGACGCGGCCTCGCGTGGTTACCTAGGGCTTGAGGGGGAACGCCCAAGCGCCGTCCCAAGTGCCATGCCGGCGGGAATTGCGTGAAATGCCCGCCTCACAACCCAGCTTTGCACGACATGATGAGGATGGGGCCGATGTTCTGGTATATAGGCAACCCGCAAACGCCGGATCCGATTCCGGTCGGGGATCCCGGGAATAACGACCAATGGATATGAAGTCGCCAGCCGTAACCGCCACGCCTGCCCGTACCGTGGCGGAGGGAGTGGCCGTGCCGATCCTCGCGGCGATCAGCGTCTCGCACCTCCTCAACGACCTGATCCAGTCGCTGCTCCCGGCGATCTACCCGATCCTCAAGACCAACTTCCATCTCGATTTCGGCCAGATCGGCCTGCTGACCCTGACCTTCCAGATCACGGCCTCGCTGCTGCAGCCCCTGGTCGGATACGCCACGGACAAGAAGCCACAGCCCTTCTCCCTCGTGGTCGGCATGGGCTTCACGCTCGTGGGCCTGCTCACCCTCTCGCGCGCCGGGTCGTTCCCGATGCTCCTGCTGGCGGCCGCGCTCGTGGGCATGGGCTCCTCCGTGTTCCACCCGGAATCGTCCCGGGTGGCCCGCATGGCATCGGGCGGCCGGCACGGTCTGGCGCAATCCGTGTTCCAGGTCGGCGGCAATGCGGGAACGGCCGTCGGGCCGCTGCTCGCAGCCTTCATCGTCGTCCCGATGGGGCAGTCCAGCATCGCGTGGTTCTCGGTCGTCGCGCTGCTGGCCATGATCATCCTGTTCAACGTGGGGCGGTGGTATCAGGCCAAGGTCGTGGCGCTGCGGGCCAAGCCCAAGGCGGCGCCGGCCGCATCGCCCCATTCGCGGGCGAAGGTCGCGGCATCGATCACGATCCTCATGCTGCTGGTCTTCTCCAAGAACTTCTACACGGCGAGCATCACCAGCTACTTCACCTTCTACCTGATCTCGAAGTTCCAGCTCTCGGTGCAGGATGCGCAGCTGCACCTGTTCATCTTCCTCGGGGCCATCGCGGCCGGCACGGTGCTCGGCGGGCCGATCGGCGACCGGATCGGGCGCAAATACGTGATCTGGTTCTCGATCCTGGGCGTGCTGCCGTTCACCCTGGCCCTGCCTTACGCCAACCTGTTCTGGACCGGGGTCCTGAGCGTGCTGATCGGCCTGATCCTGGCCTCCGCCTTCTCGGCGATCCTTGTCTATGCGACGGAACTCGTCCCCGGTCGCGTCGGCATGGTGGCGGGCCTGTTCTTCGGCCTGTCCTTCGGCATGGGCGGCCTCGGCGCCGCGGTGCTCGGCCAGCTCGCCGACTGGACCAGCATCGAGACAGTCTATCGCGTGTGCTCGTTCCTTCCGGCCATCGGCCTCCTGACCTATTTCCTGCCGCACGAGAAGCCGAAGGCCTTCGCGGCCTGAGGGTCAGGGCTTCGCGGCAGCCTCGGCCATCGGCTCGACGGTGACGGCGAGCCGCATGTCCGGGTGGATGCCGCAGATCGCCTGGAACTGGCCGGGCTGTTCGAACCCGATGGTGATCGCGTCGCCCGGGTTCTGCGCGTCGGAGCTCACGCTGAGGCCTGGCCCGTCGATCCGCACGTTGTGGGTGCGGGTGTCGTCGTTCACGATCTTCAGGGCCTGGCCGACCTTCAGCAGGATCGCGCCGGGGGTGAAGCGGCGGTCCTTCTGACCCACCGTGGTCGCTGCGACCGCCTGAACGTCGGCGCCGAGCGCGATGGTCCGGGCCGGCAGGCTCTCGGGACGGGGCGGGTCCTCGCTCGACAGGGTGTTCAGGAAGGCGACGAGCTGCTGGCGCTCCTTCGGGCTCAGCGCAATCCTGTGGGGCAGATCGGCCGAGAGCGTCGGACGCTCGACGACGCGCTCGGCGTAGTGATCCACCACGTCCTCGAAGGTCGCGAGCGATCCGTCATGCATGTAGGGCGCCGTCCAGACCCGTTCGCGCAGGCTCGGGATCTTGAAGGCGTTGCCGGCGGCCTTGAGGCCCAGCACGGCGCCGCGGCCCGGGTCCTGTCCGGGAAGGCCGATGTCGTGAAACGCTTCGTCGGTGAAGCGCCAGCCCGTGTGGCAGCTCACGCAGCCGGCCTTGCCGACGAAGAGCCTCAGCCCGGCCTTCTCGTCGGCGTCGATGGCCGCGTCGTCGCCCTTCACCCATCGGTCGAACCGGGTCTCGGGCGAGACGAGCGTGCGCTCGAAGGCGGCAAGCGCCATCAGCAGGTTGGAGCGGGTCACGGCCGGGTCTTCCGGGAAGGCCCTGGCGAAGGACCGGACGGTCTCGGTGTCGGCCGCCAGCGTCTTGACGGCGCCGGCGAGGTCCCCGGCCATCTCGCGCCTGTTTTCGATCGGGCCTGCCGCCTGATCCTCCAGGCTCGCGGCGCGACCGTCCCAGAACCAGGACAGGCCCCAGGCCATGTTCCATAGGGGAGGGGTGCGGCGGTCGAGCGGCTGCCCGTCGAGGCCGCCGTGGCGCGGAACCCCATCCGTGAAGGACAGCTCGGCCTGATGGCAGGTCGAGCAGGCGACGGTGCCGTCACCCGACAGGCGCGGATCGTCGAACAGCTTCGCGCCCAGCGCCACCTTGTCGGGTGTCGTCGGGTTGCCGTCCGGCATCGGCGCGTGGTCGGGGCGCGCAAAGACCTGTCGCCAGTGAGTCGCATCGAACGGATCGGGGCCGGCCTGGGCTCCGCACAGGATGGTGACGAGGCCGAGGCCCGCCGCCGTCCGGAGGAGTCGCAGGGGGATCGCGCGCGCCATGAGGCTTACCGGAAGTTTCTGACCTGCAGCTCGAACTTGGCCACGGACGCCAGGAACTGGCTCGGATCCTTCGCGGGCTTCTGCGGGGGCGTGACAGCCGGGAAGGTCGCCTTGAGGTCGTCGAGGCTGGCGCGGATCGCCTTGGCGGCGTCGGCGTTCTTGGCCGCGAGCGCATCCGCCATGGTGCCGACGAGACGGTCGACCTCGAACACGAAGCCGCGGGCATCCTGGTACTCGACCACGTTGGCGATGCGGCCCTTCTCGACCGCTTCCTCGTATTCGTCGGCCGCCTGCTGCAAGGTTTCCAGGGCGGCTTCGAGCACGAAATAGGCCTTGTTCTCCTCCTTCGCGAGCACGGCGCTTTCGACGGCGGCAAGGCGCTCCTCGACCGCGGCGCGGGCGCGGACATAGGCCTCCTTGTTCTTGGCCTTCACGGTCTGCGACAGGGACTTCAGGGCGGTCTGGAACGGTCCGATGCTGAAGGTCTTCAGGTCGTTGCGCAGGGAGCCGTAGATCTCCTCCTCCGGGTGGAGGAAATGCGGAAGGGCGTCGGCCCAGCGCCCGGCCTCGACCAGCTCTCCGCCGACGAGCAGGTGGCCGCGGATCATCTCGATGCCGCGGGCGAGATGCAGGCCTGCCGGCAGCTGCGCACTGCCGCCGCCTTCGCCGCCGCCTTCACCGCCTTCCCCATCAGGCGCGGCCTTGACGGCCGTTCCGTGGCCCTGGTGCTGGGCGAGATGAACCGTGCCTTGACCCGCCGGCGCCTCGATCGCCGAAGGCCGGGCCGGCAGCGCGCCTGCCTGCGCAGCGGCCGGCGTGGCCATCAGGACCGCGGTGCCCAGGTTCGCCCAGATCTTCCGTCTCTTCATCGACATATCCCCCGCGACGAGCCAGGAACGCCGCCGCCCAGTTTGGAATTGTTAAAAACTATGAACCTTTACAACTACTTAGCTACATTCTATGCGGACTGAAAGCAACAAGGTCGTCGTCAGATGCTGATCACCATCGCGGACGTGCTGTCGCACGCGGACCTGCAGGACATCCGCTCCACCCTCCATGCCATGCGCTTCGAGGACGGGCGGACGACGGCCGGTTGGAGCGCCAAGCTCGTCAAGGACAACGAGCAGGCCAGGGAGGGCGCAGCCCTCGACCTCCTGCGCGAGCGGGTCTCGAAGGCGATCCTCGCCCATGAGGTGTTCAGCCTGGCCGTGCGTCCGAAGACGCTGACGCCGCTGCTCTTCAGCCGCTACGGCGGCGGGCAGCATTACGGCACCCATGTGGACAACCCGCTCATGAATGGGATCCGCACGGACGTGTCCTTCACGCTCTTCCTGGCCGATCCGGATAGCTACGACGGGGGCGAGCTCGTGATCGAATCCGTTTCCGGCGAGGAGGAGATCAAGCTACCGGCCGGCCATCTCGTGGCCTATTCGTCCACGAGCCTGCACCGGGTCGCCCCGGTTACGCGCGGCGAGCGGCTCGTCGCCGTGGGCTGGGCCCAGAGCTACCTGCGTGATGCCGCGCAGCGCGAGCTGCTCTTCGACCTCGAGAACGCCAAGCGCGGACTTTTTGCGAGCCAGGGCAAGACGCCGGAGTTCGACCTGCTGGCGAAGACCAGCGCCAACCTGTTCCGCATGTGGGCGGAGGTGTAAGCCTCCTACTGCCAGGCGTAGTTGAAGCTCACGCTGATGCGCTCGCTCTCGGCCTCGTTCAGCGGGACCTCGTGGCGCAGCCAGCTCTCCCAGAGCAGGATCGTGCCGCGATTGGGCTTCATGTAGGCGAACTGCCGGTTCTCCGGCTTGGCCTTGGCCTTGCGCGGCGGCGCGGCCATCATAAAGCCGAGGCGCGGGTCCTCGAGCTTGAGCGCGCTCGCCCCTTCCGGGATCGTCACGTAATAGGTGCCGCTGATCACGGAATGCGGGTGGATGTGCGAGGTGTGGACCCCGCCCGGCGGCAGGATGTTGACCCAGAGGCTGTCCATGACGAGCTTGCGCCCCTTGAGGTCGAACTCCAGCTCCTTGGCGAAGGCTGACACGTGGGAATCGAGGTTCTTCAGGAGCTCGCCGAAGACCGGAATGCGCCAGGGCAGGTCGTTTAGGGACGCATAGGAGGTGTAGCCCGGATAGGCGTTCTTCTCGCACCAGCGCTGGCCGGCCTCGTCGTCCTCGGCCAGGGACAGGCAGGCGCCTTCGAGCTCCTGGTTGAGGCGCTCGGCTTTCGGTCCCGTCAGTTCGGCCCGGTAAACCTTGGTGACGAAGAATGTATCGATATTTGCCATGGCTCGGCCCTGGAGGTGGGATGCCGTTCTGTCAGAACTCTGCTGCCGATACAACACCGGCGAGGTTTTTGCCCCCTGCCGCCCCGACCCGCTTGCAGGATCGGGAGGCGCGACCCACCTTGGCCTTATGATGCCGCCGACCGCCCCCACAGCCTCCTCCGGAGACATGCTCGTGCTTGCACGGAGCCTCGATGCCGACACCCTTCCGAAGGTGATCGCCCTGCGGGACTGGCTGGTGACGGTGGCGGCCCATATGGAGGATTCCAACCTCGTCCTGACCGGTTTCGTGGAGCGGTTGATCGAACTGGGGCTGCGCATCGACCGGGCCGCCTCGGCCATCGAGACCCTTCACTCCGAATATGCGGGCATCGGCCGGTTCTGGACCCCGGAGGAGGGGACGGTCGTGCGCTATCTCCCCCATGGCGAGCGCCGCGACCTCGTCTACCGGGCCAGTCCCTTCGCCCATGTGAACCAGACGGGCGAGTGGCTCTTCCTCGACCTCGACAAGACGCCCGACGATCTTTTCCCGATCATCCCGGAGCTGAAGGAGGCAGGCTATCGCCACTACCTCACGGTTCCGATCCGCTTCATCAACGGCGCCGAAAACGGGATCTCCTTCGCGACCCGCGATCCCGATGGCTTCGGGGAGCGGGGCCTGACGATCCTGCGCCTCGTCATGCCGTCCTTCGCTCTCATTACGGAACTCAGAGCCACCAGCAACCGGCTCGACGAGGTGCTGCGGATCTATGTCGGGGACGAGCCGCACCGGGCCATCCTGTCCGGAGCGATCCTGCGCGGGCAGGTGACGCGGATCCGGTCGGCGATCCTGTTCGCGGACATGCGCGATTACACCCGCATCTCCTCGACCTTGAGCCCGGAAAGCGCCGTCGAACTCTTGAACGACTACTTCGATTGTCTCGTGCCGCCCATCGAGGAGGAGGGCGGGGAGGTGCTCAAGTATCTCGGCGACGGCCTCCTGGCGATCGTGCGCGACCGCGGCGACGACACGGGCGGCGCGCCTCAATCAGCGCTCACCGCCGCCACCAACGCCTTGCGGCGGATCCACGCCGCCAACAACGAGGGGCGCTTCCCGGTGCCGATCAACATCGGCATCGCCCTGCATCACGGCGATGCGGCCTACGGCAATGTCGGATCGGGCCAGCGCCTCGACTTCACGGTCATCGGCCGGGACGTGAACCTCGCCAGCCGCATCGCGGAGTTGAACAAGCAACTGGGCGAGCCCCTGCTGATGTCCAAGTCCTTCGTCGAGCACCTGTGGGGCAACCCGTCCCCGCTGGGCGCGCATGCGGTCGAGGGCTTCGAGGAGATGATCGAGGTCTACAAGCCCTGATCTTCAGGGCCGTGCCCCATGCCGTCAGTCGGCCGTGGTGATCGCTCCGAGAGCATAGTGCAGTGGAGCGACGGAGGCCCTGACCAGCCCGCGCGTCGGAGCACCCAGTTCGAGGATCATGAAGATCCCGCCGGAAATGGCCATGGCGCACAGGAACAGGATCGCGATCACCGTACCGTTTCTCGGGGCGAAGAGGCCGAAGCTGGCGAAGAGCAAGGTCAGCCAGAAGATGACGAGGAGCAGGAACGGCGCCGGCATCGTCACGCCTGACTTCTCGACCAGAAGCCACCGAGCGTCCGCGATAGCGCCCAGCAGTTGGACGGCCTGCTCCTGGATCTGACGGCCACGGTCGTCGTGGGGCTGCAGGGCGACCACCTGATCGCTGATCGTTTCAAGATTGGCGAGCTTCGCAATCGAGAGATCTCCGGCCTTCGGCGGGCTGGAGAGCTCCTCGACTTTGGCTTCGGCGTAATTTCGAAGCTCCTTGCGAATGGATGACGCATCGGGGCCTATTCGCAGCAACGCGCGGTCAAGTTTGACGATATCCACCGCCAATGCCTCGATGGCGTTCGTGCGCTCGTTGAACGCCGTGCTGGCGGTGCTGATCATCAGGCCGATGACCAGGGCGGACAGGGTCCCGACGACCGCCATGGAGACGGATACGGCGGTCCGGGTCTCAGGGCTCATGTGGTGCGCGGGAAGCCGGCCGGAGAGCACGATGCCGATCATGGCGCCGCAGAACACGGCAATGAACGTGAACAGGCTTGCAAGCACCGAACCCATGAACAGCCTTCATGTCTGCCGTCGCAGCCGGAGAGTATCGGAGCGGATGGGCGATCCGGTCAAGCATGCCGGAGCCTCTGGCCGGGCTGGCCGTTCCTTCTACTCCCCAGGGGCCTACTCCCCCGGTGCCGAGGCCGGGCGGCTCGCATAGGAGCGGGCCAGGACCGCGCAGACGATCAGCTGGATCTGATGGAAGAGCATCAGGGGCAGGATGACCACGCCGATCATGGCGGGCGGAAAGAGGATGCTGGCGATGGGAACGCCGCTTCCCAGGCTCTTCTTCGAGCCGCAGAACACGATCGCGATCTCGTCCCGGCGTGAGAAGCCGAGCAGGCGGCTGGCAGCCGTCATGATCACCAGCACCAGGGCGAGCAGCACAACGCTGGTCACCATGAGCACCGCGAGATCGCGCAATCCGAGCTGGTGCCACAATCCTTCCGCGACGGCCTCGCCGAACGCGTAGTAGACCACGAGCAGGATCGCACCACGATCGACCGCGCTGGTGAGCCGACGGTGCCTCTCGACAAAAGCGCCGATCCAGCGGCGCGACAGGTGCCCCACGACGAAGGGCACGAGCAGCTGCCCCACCACCGCGCCGATGGAGCTCAGCGGGATCGAGCCTTGCGTGTTCATGAGAAAGCTCATGAGCAGTGGGGTCAGGAACACGCCCACCACGTTCGAGGCCGATGCGCTGCACACGGCGGCCGCGACGTTCCCGTCCGCGATCGATGTGAACGTGATGGAGGACTGGATCGTGGATGGCAGCAGGCACAGGTAGAGCACGCCCATGGCAATGCCGGGCGCGAGGACAGATTCCAGGCTGATGCTCAGCATGAGGCCGAGCAGCGGGAACAGGACGAAGGTGGCGGCGAACACCGTCAAGTGCAGGCGCCAGTGGATGGCACCCTTGATGATCGTCTCCCGCGACAGGCGCGCGCCCTGAAGGAAGAACAGGACCGCGATCGAGCAGGCGATGACGACCTTGAGGACGGGAAGCGCCGCTCCCGTCGCCGGCACGAAGGTGCCCGCCGCCGCCGTCGCGAGCAGCGCAAGGGTGAAGCGGTCGGGTTTCAGGGAAGAGAGAAGAGCCATGTTTCGGTTGTGCTCGCGGGGGCGCCGGCCGGAACTCAGCGCCCGAAGAAGCGCTCGTCCTGGCTGCGGCGCAGCCGGAGCAAGGGAGAATCGCCGGGCAGTTCCAGATGCCGGATCCGGATCTCCTCGCCCTTTCGGACCGAAATTGCCAGCCGGCAATCCGCCGCAAGGTAGAACGGCGCCGGAGCCTCGGAGGTCAGAGGCGCGGCCGGCCTGAATTCGGCGGCGACGCCGGAAATCGTGTGGTGATGACCGCCCATCGCCAGCAGGGTCCCGGCCGGAAGGTCCTCGGTTGCCACGGCGACGAGGTCGTAGCGCGGCCGGTAGTCGGCCCCGTATCCGGAGACCTTGTGGACGGCCGCATCGAGGATGCTGGTGGCGGCTTCGAGGCCGAGGAGGTGGCGCGGGAGGTACGCCATCGCGGTTGTGCCGGTGCGGCTGACGATGTGCCCCTTCTGGGCCAGCATCTCCCAGCTTTTCGAGTCTTCGCAGCGGATGACCACGAACACGCCGCCCGCGAAGCTGACCTCGTCGGGCTTGCGCAGGCAATGGAAGACGTCGAGGCGCCGCGTGCCGTCAAGGATGCCGCCGTCCCGGCGCTGCGACAGGATCGTCGGGACTTCGCCGATGCGGGCGAGGGGGGCGTGGAGATCCTGGCGGTCCGGCTGCAAGCCGGTGGCGTTCGCCACGACCATGAGCTCGCACAGGTCGGGCACCGCGCGCTGTGGAAAGCCCACGATGGCTGCGTAGCGTGCATCGAGGACATCGGCCACGGAGCGGGCTCCCAGGTCCCAATGCGGTGAGAGGTCCACCTCATCCGCCACGCGCCCGTTGCTGCTGATCCGGCGTGCTGCGGGATCGAACACGAAATCGTACTCGCTCGACTTTCCGGCGGCCACGATGTCGAAACCCATCACCTCCGCCCAGGTGGCAAGGCCGATGAGCAGGCTCGGCTGGTCCCCGTCGACGGTCGTGACGATCCGGCCGTGGTCCTCCGCAAGCGCCTTCAGCCCCGGTCCGACCACGCTGTCGAGTTCCTTGGTGACGAGCGCGAGATGCTTTCCGGCCTCGACGGCGATGAGCGCATGGCGTGCCGCGGCAACGGGCTGTCCCGTGGCTTCGACGATCACGTCGATGGGTAGGTCGGCCACGACGGCGAGATCGCCCGTGGCAATGTAGTCTCCCCGGCCCCAGGCGGCTTTTGCGTCGCTGGTGGTCGTGCAGACCTGGACCTTGCGGGCCTCGATCCCCGCAGCCTTGAGGCCCGCGGCCGCGCTCTCGGCGGTTACGTCGACGGCGATGCGCGCGTTCATGAGCGGCACGCGCTGAGCCTGGGCAAGGTAGCTCTGGCCGAAGCCGCCGGTGCCGACGACGCAGGTCTCGACCGGACGGTCGGCCTTCGAATAGTAGACGTGATAGTTCATGGCGTGTCCTCCCGACGGCTGCACAGGGCGCCGTCAGCGTGTTGTCGTTGAGTGGGGTCGCCGGTCGAGCTTCAGCGCAGCATCGACCAGGCCTTCAGGAAGAAGTCGGGCGCGCCGAAATTGCCGGATTTGAGCGCGAGCGCGAGATCGGTCCCGGCAAGGGTCCGGGTCCATGGAACGCCCGGGTCGATCTCAGGACCGATCGAGAGCGCCTTGACGTCGAGGGCGTTGACCACGGCGCCCGAGGTCTCGCCCCCGGCCACGATGATGCGCGTGAAGCCGGACTCCGGCAGTGCTCGCGCGATCTCGGCCAGTGCGTGCTCCACGAGTTCGCCCGCGTTCATGCGGCCGAGACGGCGCTGCACGTCCTGCACCGCATCCGGTGCAGCGGTGGAGTAGATCAGAACGGGCCGAGCGTCCGACTGCTCCGAGAGCCACGCCAGCGCGGATTGAGCCGTCATGTCGCCCGATGCAAGCGCCATCGGATCGAGACGGAAGGCCGGGATGGCGTTCTCGATGGCGACCTGCACCTGGCCCTGCGTCGCGCTGGAGCACGAGCCGGCCAGGATGATCTCGCGACCGCGGGGCGCATCGAAGGTGGGGGCGGACGACATGGCGGCCGAAGAGGCCCCGCCGCGATAGGCCGCCGGCAATCCCATCGCGACGCCGGATCCGCCCGTGATCAACGGCAGATCCGCAGCGGCGAGCCCTATCGCGCGCAGGTGATCGTCCGTCAGCGCATCGACGATGACGATCCTGCGGCCGGCTTCCTTCTCGCGCTCGAACGCCTTGCGGATCGCGTCCGGACCGGCATCTACGTCCTCGAAGGACACGAGGCCGACCGGCAGGGCCGTCTGCCGCTGCATCACGCGGACGAGGTTCGAGTCCCGCATGGGCGTGAGCGGGTGATCCTTCATGCTGCTCTCGTGCAGGGGCACGCCGTTCACGAACAGATGTCCCTTGTAGACCGTGCGGCCATTGGCCGGGAACGCCGGGCAGGCGAGGGTGAAATCGCTTTTCGTGAAGGCGAGCAACGCTTCCGTCACCGGGCCGATATTGCCCTCGTCGGTCGAGTCGAAGGTGGAGCAGTACTTGAAGAAGAGGTGTTGCGCGCCGCTCTTCCGCAGGGCTTCGGCGGCCGCGAGCGACTGCGCGATGGCCTCGCGGGGCGGGATGGTGCGCGACTTGAGGGCGACGACGACCGCGTCCGCATCCGAAAGGTCGAGATCCTGGCCCGGGACGCCGATCGTCTGGACCGTCCGCAATCCCTCGCGGGCCAGCATGAGGGCGAGGTCCGTGGCGCCGGTCAGGTCGTCCGCAATGCATCCGAGGTTCATAGCGTGGTCCCTGTCTGGTTGGTGTCGGCGCGATCGTTCGACCAGGCGGCAAGCCAGCCGAGACCGTCCTCGGTGCGTCCGCGCGGCTTGTACTCGGCGCCGATCCAGCCGGCATAGCCGATGCGGTCGAGCGTCCTGCAGATGTCGCGGTAGTCGATCTCGCCCTCGTCGGGCTCGGCGCGGCTCGGCACGGCGGCGATCTGCACGTGCCCGATGACGTCGAGATAGGTTTCCAGCCGGCGCGTCAGGTCGCCCTGCATGATCTGCGTGTGGTAGCAGTCGAACATGATGCGGACGTTCGACCGGCCGGTCTTCTCGATGATGGAAGCGGCCTGCTCGATGTGGTGCAGGAAATAGCCCGGCTTGTCTCGGTGGTTGATCGGCTCGATCAGGATCGTCATTCCGGCCCGTTCGGCCTTGTCGGCGGCCTGGATCAGGTTCTCGACGAAGACGCGCTCGGCCGCCGCGAACTGATCCGGCGGCACGACACCCGACATGCAGTGAACTGCCGCCGCGCCGATCGCGGCGCCATAGGACAGCGATTGCTCGAAGGCCTGCCCGAACTCATCCTCACGACCGGCCAGGGCTCCCAGCCCGAAATCGCCCGCAGCGGCATTCCCGACAGGCGTGTTCAGGCCGAGCATCGCAACGCCGCTGCGCTCGAGGGCTGCGCGCATGTCCGCGGCGGGGACGTGATAGGGCCAATGCATCTCCACGGCCCTGAAGCCTGCGGCGGCTGCGGCCGAAATCCGCTCGATGTCGGGGAGGTCCGTGAAGAGAAAGCCGAGATTGGCCGAGAAGCGAGCCATGGCGTCATTCACCCTTATGGGAATGGTGATGGGAAGAGGAGCAGTCGTGGCCGTCATCGGCCATGTCCTCGCCGATGGCCTCGTCCAGCTTGAAATGGGTCACGAGATCGCGCACCTGCGCGCGGGTGAGCAGACGGGGATTGAGGCCGTGCAGGAGCAGGCGGAGTTTGGCCGTCTCCTCCAGTTCCTCGGTTGCGTAGACTGCAGCCTCGAGGTCTTTGCCGGCCACCACCGGCCCGTGATTGGCGAGGAGAACCGCACTGTACTTGCCGGCAAGCCCGCGGATCGCATCGACCACAGCCGGATCTCCGGGGCGGTAATAGGGAACGAGGGCGGTGCGCCCGACCCGCATGAGATAGTAGGCGGTCATCGGCGGCAGCACGTCGGCCGGATCGACGTCCGGCAGCATCGACACCGCGACCGAGTGGGTGGAGTGCAGGTGCACGATTGCGCCCGCATCCTTCCGGGTGGCGTAGAGCGCGGAATGGAGCGGCAGCTCCTTCGTCGGCGCATCGCCCGACACGAGCCGGCCGTCCGCATCGAGGCGGCTCAGGCGCGCCGGGTCGAGAAAGCCGAGGGAGCTGTTGGTCGGGGTAGTCAGCCAGCCGCCGTCGCTCAGCCGCAGCGAGATATTGCCGGAGGAGCCCGCCGTCAGCCCCCTGTCGAACAGGGAGCGCCCGAACAGGCAGATGGACTCGCGAAGGTCACTCTCGTTGCTCATGCCGGGGCCTCGGAGCCTCTGGTTTGAAGAATTGGGTTCGGTTCTCAGATGGCGTTCCTGACGCGCTCCCAGGTTCTGTCCATGTGATGGGCCAGGACCTTCGCGAGGCGATCCGCATCCCGGGCTTCCAGGGCCCTGATGATCTCCTCGTGGTCGGCGACGGCGCCGGCCCATTTCTCCGGCCCTTCGTTGCCGATGTAGCGGATCCGCCGCAGCCTGGCCTGCAGGGTGCCGTGCACATAGGCGAGAGCCTCGTTCTTGGAGAGCCGCAGGATCGCCGTGTGGATGTTCTGGTTGAGCTTGAAATAGGGCAGGCGGTCCCGCTTCTCGTACATCTCGATCATGCGGTCGTGCAGCTCGCGCACCTCGCGGATTTCCGCATCCGATGCATTCTCGCAGGCGAGGCGGCCCGCCAGCGCCTCGAGGCTGCCGAGCACCACCAGGCTGTCATGCACGTCCTTCGCGCTGAACTGGCGAACGACGGCCCCCTTGCCAGGGGATAGTTCGAGCAGGCCTTCGCTTGCCAGGAACTTCAACGCTTCGCGCAGGGGCGTCCGCGACACGCCGAGCTTGAGGCCCAGATTGCCCTCGTGGATCCGGCTTCCGGCGGCGAGTTCGCCCTCGATGATCATGTCCCGCACCCGCGCCACGATAGCGTCGTGAAGGCTCGGCCGCGCGATGCGCCCGCGACCGTCCAGGTCTTCGGTCAGCAGGTCGGACGATCCGTCCGTTCTTGATTGATCCATTGGTGCCGCCTGTGAGTCCACGAAGCCGGGGGACAATATACCGATCTATATAGCCTCGCACTGAGCACGCGCAAACAAAATTCTGTATGCAGCATGCTTGCGTGCTGAATTTTGCCCTGTTAGTGTCCTTACGTCACTCAGGAAGAGGTTGCTGTGAGCGCTCGTTCTTCATCGAATTCTTCAGGCAGGCCCACGGTCGCGTTCGCGATGGGCGATCCGGCCGGGATCAGCCCAGAGCTGGCCGCCAAGCTCATCGCCGCCGAGGATTTCCGCGCGGGAGCCGGCCTCGTGATCTTCGGCGACCTCCGGATCCTGGAGCAGGGGGCCAAGGTCGCCGGTGTGGCGGTCGACGTGGACGTGGTCGGCTCGGAAGACGGAATTCCGGAGCAGGTCTCTCGTCCGGTCTTCGTCGACCTCAAGAATCTCAGCCCCGATCAGGTGAAGCTCGCGACGGCGACCCTCGAGGGGGGGCAGTTTGCGACCGAGAACTTCCGCCGCGCCCTGCTGCTGGCCCAATCGGGGCGGGCCGATGCGGTGTTCTTCACCCCCTTCAACAAGAAGGCCATGCGCCTGGCCTACGATGGGTACGACGACGAGATCCGCTTCGTACGCGACGTTCTGAAGACGTCCGTGGCGGCAAGCGAGTTCAATGTGCTGGGCAAGCTCTGGAATGCGCGCGTCACGTCGCACATCCCGCTGTCGAAGGTGGCTTCGGTGATCTCGGAGGAGGCGATCCTGCGCTCCCTCACGCTGGCGGATGCATGCATGCGCGCCGCCGGGTTCAACCCGCCACGCATCGCGGTGGCCGGCCTCAATCCCCATGCGGGCGACGGCGGCAATTTCGGCAGCGAGGAGATCGACGTGATCGAGCCCGCCGTCCGCAAGGCGGTCGCCAAGGGTTTTGCGGTCGAAGGCCCGTTCCCGTCGGACACGGTCTTCCTGCGGGCCAAGAACGGCGATTTCGACGCCGTCCTGACCATGTATCACGACCAGGGTCAGATCGCCATGAAGCTCATGGGCTTCGACCGGGGCATCACCCTGATCGGCGGCTTCGCGTTTCCGATCTGCACGCCGGCCCACGGCACCGCCTACGAGATCGCCGGACGCGGTGTCGCCAATCTCGGGGCGAGCCGCGAGGCGCTGTCGCTCGCCATCCGCATGGGTGCCGAGGTGCGGGCCCGCCGAGCTGCTGCTGAGGCGGAGCCAGGTCTCGCCGCAGCCGTCAATTCCTAAGAGATCCACTGCCAAGACCGACGCCATCGGTCGGATATACCAAAGGGAGGAAGAACGATGCTCAAGAAGACCTCATGGATGATCACGGCCGCCGTCGCGGTGGCTTTTTCCGGAGCGGCCTATGCGGACTGGAAGCCCACGAAGCCGGTCGAGTTCGTCGTCACGTCGAGCCCCGGCGGCGGAACGGACAACTTCGCCCGCGTGGTGCAGTCGATCATCTCGAAGCACAAGCTGATGGAACAGCCGGTCGTCGTCACTAACAAGGGCGGCGGCAGCGGCGCGGAAGGCTTCATCTACACGAAGGTCGCGGCCGGCGACCCCAACAAGCTCACCTTCGGCACCAACAACGCCTATCTTCTGCCCTATGTGGCGAAGCTCGCCTACAAGCCCGACGAGCTGACGCCGGTCGCCGCCATGGCGCTCGACGAGTTCCTGCTCTGGGTCAAGGCCGACGGGCCGTACAAGGATGCCAAGAGCTACATCGACGCCGTGAAGGCGAAGCCCGACACCTTCAAAATGGGCGGCAGCCAGTCGAAGGACACGGACCAGACGCTCACCAGCCTGATCCAGGATGCGACCGGCGCCAAGTTCATCTACGTGCCCTTCCAGGGCGGCGGCGCAGCCGGCGTGCAGCTTGCCGGCGGCCACATCGACTCGAACACCAACAACCCGAACGAGAACGCCGGACAGTGGAAGGCAGGGGCGGTGACGCCGCTCTGCGTCTTCAGCCCAACGCGTCTGCAGGAGGGTCCGAAGGTCACAGCCACCATGGGCTGGTCCGACATCCCGACCTGCAAGGAGGCCGGCATCCCGATCGATCAGTTCCAGATGCCGCGCACCGTATGGCTGCCGGGCGGCGTTCCGGCCGAGGCGGTCGCCTTCTACGCCGACCTCCTGAAGAAGGTGAGCGAGACGCCCGAGTGGAAGGAATACATCGAGCGCACGTCGCAGACGAACCGTTTCCTCGCCGGCGAGGAGCTCAAGACCTTCATCGCTTCGGACGATGCCAAGAATCGGAAGGTCTTCGAGCAGGAAGGCTGGATCGTTCGTTGATCGCGACAAATCCCGACGGTGGGCGCGATGATCGTCGCGCCCACCGATCCGATGCGACATTCGCGAGACCGGGACAGACGCCATGATTTCTCGTTTTTCGGCTGAGATCGCCACCGCAACCCTCACGGCCGGCCTTGGACTGGCGGCCGTCGTCGGTGCGCTCGAGTTCGGCATCGGCTGGGGTGACGCGGGGCCTGAACCCGGTGCGTTCCCATTCTATATCGGGTTGCTTGTGGTCGCCGCGAGCCTCGTCAATCTGGTTCAGGCCACTGTCGGCCGCGAAGGCCTCCGCTCGACGTTCCTGGATCACGAGCAGGCGAAGCGCGTCGCATCCTTCTTCATTCCGATGGTCGTCTTCGTCATCGTTGCGCGCCTGCTCGGATTGTATGTGGCCTCGGCGCTCTACCTGACCTTCGTCATGTGGTTCCAGGGCGGCTACCGGATCCTCATCTCCGCGGCTTCCGGCGTCGCGGCCGCCGTCGCCTTCTACTTCGTCCTCGAATATGCCTTCCAGGTTCCGCTCCTGAAGGGCCCGCTCGAAGCCGCTCTTGGCCTCTACTAGCCTCCAACCCTGACGGAGACAGGCCGTGGAAAATTTCGCATCCCTCATGCATGGATTCGGCGTCGCGCTGTCGACGTACCATGTCGCCCTGATGATGGTCGGCGTCCTGCTGGGCATCCTCGTCGGCGTGCTTCCGGGCCTCGGCGCGCCCAACGGCGTCTCGCTCCTGCTGCCCCTGACCTTCACGATGGATCCGGTGGCGGCCATCATCCTGCTCACGAGCATGTATTGGGGCGCGCTCTTCGGCGGCTCGACCACGTCGATCCTGTTCAACATCCCGGGTGAACCATCCTCGGTCGCGACCACATTCGACGGCTATCCGATGGCGCGTCAGGGTCAGGCGACGCAGGCGCTGACCCTCGCGTTCCTGTCGGCAGGCTTCGGCGCGCTGGTGGGCGTGATCCTCATCACCATCCTGTCGAGCTGGGTGGCGAAGTTCGCGTTGCGGTTCAGCTCGCCGGAATATTTCGCAGTCTATTTCCTGGCCTTCGCCAGCTTCATCGGGCTCGGAGCCGCGTCTCCCTTCAAGACCATCGTATCCATGGGGCTGGGCTTCGCCTTCGCGGCGGTCGGGATGGACACGGTGTCAGGCGGCCTGCGCCTCACCTACGGCTTCAACGAGCTTCTGTCCGGCATCAGCTTCCTGATCGCCGTCATCGGCCTCTTCGGGATCGGCGAGCTGATCATGACCATGGAGGAGGGGCTTCGCTTCGACGGCATCAAGGCCCGCGTGAAGGCACGCGACGTGTTCAAGACGATCGCGATGCTGCCGCGCTACTGGCTGACGCTCCTGCGCAGCAGCGCCATCGGCTGCTGGATGGGCATCACGCCCGGCGGGCCGACGGCCGCCTCGTTCATGAGCTACGGCATCGCCAAGCGCCTCTCGCGCCGCAAGGAAGCATTCGGAAACGGCGCGCCCGAGGGCGTCGTGGCGCCGGAGACCGCGGATCACGCGGCGGGCAGCAGCGCGATCCTGCCGATGCTCGCCCTCGGCGTGCCGGGCTCCGCGACGGCTGCCGTGATGATGGGCGGCCTGATGATCTGGGGCCTCAATCCAGGGCCCATGCTGTTCATCGAGCGCCCGGACTTCGTGTGGGGCCTGATCGCCAGCATGTATCTCGGCAACATCGTGGCCGTGCTCATCGTGCTCGCGACGATTCCGCTCTTCGCGTCCATCCTGCGCATTCCGTTCGCGATCATCGGCCCGATCATCGTGATCGTCTGCTTCATCGGCGCCTACACGGTTGCGGGCCGTCCGTTCGATCTCTGGCTCGCGCTCGCCTTCGGGGTGGCCGGGTACCTGTTCAAGAAGCTCGACTATCCGATCGCCCCGCTGGTGCTCGCCATGGTGCTCGGCGACAAGGCCGAGGATGCCTTCCGGCAGTCGATGATCATGTCGCGAGGCTCGCTCTCGATCTTCTGGTCGAACGGGCTCGTCGCGACCCTCATGGTGCTCGGCCTTGCTCTCGCGCTCGGCCCGCTCCTCAGCGGCACTGTCGGAAAGCTGCTTCGTCCGAAGCCGACATCCGCAGCCGTATGAGGGGCTGTCGGCAGAGCATCCCGTCAATCCTCGTGTGAGGTCCTGACCGCACGGTCGGGCCAATGAAGGAGTTCGTCATGTCATCCGGTTCGGGCGCAGTCGCGTTTCTCGGCATCGGCCTTATGGGTTCGCGCCAGGCCAAGCGGTTGCTCGATGCAGGCATCCCGCTCGTGGTCTGGAACCGCTCGCGCGAGAAGGCCGAGGCCCTGGCGCCGTTCGGCGCGCGCGTGGTCGAGACAGCGGCCGAAGCGGTCCGCGAGGCGGATGTGGTCGTGCTCATGCTCGAGAACGGCCGGATCGTCACTGACGTGCTGTTCTCCCAGGGCGTGGCGGAGGCCCTGCGGCCGGGCGCCGTCCTGGTCGACATGAGCTCCATTAAGCCGGCCGAAGCCCAGGACCATGCGCGTCGGCTCGCCGGGCGTGGGGTGCAGCACATCGATGCGCCGGTGTCCGGCGGCACGGTCGGGGCGGAGCAAGGGACCCTCGCCATCATGGCCGGCGGCGACGAGCAGGCCTTCGCTCGCGTGAAGCCGATTCTCGAGCACATGGGACGGCCCGTGCATGTGGGGCCTCATGGCGCCGGGCAGCTCGCCAAGCTCGCCAACCAGATCATCGTCGGGGTCACTATCGGGGCGGTCGCCGAGGCGCTTCTGCTGGCCGAACGGGGTGGGGCGGATCCCGCGAAGGTGCGGGAGGCGCTGCGCGGAGGCTTCGCCGAAAGCCGGATCCTCGAACTGCACGGTCAGCGCATGGTCGAGCGCGACTTCGTCACCAAGGGGCGCTCCGTCACGCATCTGAAGGACCTTGACAACGCACTCGATGCGGCGGAGCGGCTCACCCTCAATGCCGTGCCCTACACGGCGCTCACGGCCGACCTGTTCCGCGGCCTCATCGGCCATGCCGGCGACCTCGACCACAGCGGCCTGCTGGTCGAGCTCGAACGCCTGAACGGCATCGCGGCCTGATCGATCTTTCAGAGAGAACCCGACAATGACGAAGAAGAAAGAGCTGCGCAGCCAGGCCTGGTTCGGGCGCCAGGACAAGATGGGGTTCTATTACCGCTCGTTCCTCAAGAACAGCGGATTTCCCCAGGATCAGTTCGAAGGCCGGCCGGTCATCGGCATCTGCAACACCTGGTCGGAGCTGACGCCCTGCAACGCCCATTTCCGCACGATTGCGGAACATGTCAAATTTGGCGTTCTCGACGCCGGCGGCTTCCCGCTGGAGTTCCCCGTCTCCTCGCTGGGCGAGGTGACCATGCGCCCAACAGCGATGCTCTTCCGCAACCTCGCCGCCATGGACGTGGAGGAGGCGATCCGCGCTCATCCGCTCGACGGCGTCGTGCTCCTGATGGGCTGCGACAAGACCACGCCGGCCCTGCTCATGGGCGCGGCCTCCGCGGACCTGCCCACCATCGGCGTCTCCGGCGGGCCGCAGCTGCGCGGCGTCTATCGCGGCAAGTATATCGGCTCGGGCACCAACATCATCTCCATGAGCGAGCAGCTGCGCGCCGGCGAGGTGACGCTTCAGGAGTTCCATGAGGCCGAGGGCGCGATGAACCGCTCCGCCGGCCACTGCATGACCATGGGCACCGGCTCCACCATGGCCTCGATGGTCGAGGCCATGGGCGTGGGCCTGCCGGAGAACGCCGCCATCCCGGCCGCCGACGCCCGGCGCAACCACCTCGCGCGCATGGCCGGCCGGCGCATCGTCGAGATGGTGAACGAGGATCTCGCCCTGTCGAAGATCCTGACCCGGGAGGCCTTCGAGAACGCGATCCGGACGCTTGCGGCGATCGGCGGCTCGACCAATGCGGTCGTGCACCTCCTGGCGATTGCCGGGCGCATGGGGATCGACCTGACGCTCGATGATTTCGACCGCCTTGGACGCGACATCCACTGCCTGGTGGACCTGATGCCCTCGGGCCGCTTCCTCATGGAGGACTTCTACTACGCGGGCGGCCTGCCGGTGGTCTTGCGCACGCTCGGCGAGCGCGATCTGCTGCACAAGGAGGCGCTGACGGCCAACGGCAAGAACGTGTGGGAGAACGTCAAGGACGCGCCGTGCTGGAACCGCGAGGTGATCACGACCTTCGAGGAGCCGTTCAAGCCCGAGGCCGGCATCGCGATCCTGCGCGGGAACCTCGCCCCGAACGGCGCCGTCATCAAGCCGGCGGCGGCTTCGCCCGAACTCATGAACCACACCGGCCGCGCCGTCGTGTTCGAGACGATCGAGGACCTGCATCACCGCATCGACGACGACACCCTCGACATCGACGAGAGCTGCATCATGGTACTGAAGAACTGCGGGCCGAAGGGCTATCCGGGCATGGCCGAGGTCGGCAACATGCCCCTGCCGCAGAAGCTCCTGAGGAAGGGTGTCCGCGACATGATCCGGATCTCCGATGCGCGCATGTCGGGAACGGCCTACGGCACGGTGGTGCTGCACGTGGCTCCCGAGGCGGCTGCCGGAGGACCGCTTGCGCTGGTCCGGAACGGGGACATGATCACCCTCGACGTCGCGGCCCGCAGTCTTCACCTCCACGTGGAGGAGGCGGAACTCGAGCGCCGGCGCGCCGCCTGGACGCCGCCGGAGCCCCATGCGACGCGCGGCTACGCCAAGCTCTACATTGACCACGTGCTCCAGGCGGACAAAGGTGCCGATCTGGATTTCCTCGTCGGGCGCACCGGATCCCCGGTTCCCCGCGACAACCATTGAGACCGAAAGATCGGGAGGATCCCATGGCCGATGCCCGACGCCCCTATCGCGGCGTGTTCCCCGTTGCACCCACCATCTTCGACGAGAAGGGGCAACTCGATCTCGAAGGACAGAAGCGCGCCATCGACTTCATGATCGATGCCGGCTCGGAGGGCGTCTGCATCCTGGCGAACTTCTCCGAGCAGTTCCTGCTCACCGACGGTGAGCGCGAAGCCGTGATGAACACGGTGCTCGAGCACGTGGCGGGCCGCGTGCCGGTCATCGTCACCACCAGCCATTTCTCGACCGAGATTTGCGCCGACCGCAGCCGCCGCGCCCAGGACGCCGGCGCCGCCATGGTGATGATCATGCCGCCCTTCTTCGGCGCGACCCTGCGGGTGTCGGAAGCCGGCATCCACGAGTTCTTCACCCGGGTCTCCGGCGCGATCGCCATCCCGATCATGATCCAGGATGCCCCGATGGCCGGCACGCTGCTGTCCGCCTCCTTCCTGGCCCGCATGGCCCGGGAGATCCCGAACGTCTCCTATTTCAAGATCGAGGTTCCCGGCACTGCCGCGAAGCTGCGCGACCTGATCACGCAGGGCGGCGACGCGATCGAGGGACCGTGGGACGGCGAGGAGGCGATCACCCTGATGGCCGACCTGGACGCGGGCGCCACGGGCGCCATGACCGGTGGGGGCTTCCCGGATGGGATCCGCCAGATCATCGATCCCTACGTGGCCGGCAACCGCGAGGAGGCTGCGGACGCCTATCAGCGCTGGCTTCCGCTCATCAACTACGAGAACCGGCAATGCGGCCTTCTCGCCGCCAAGGTGCTGATGCAGGAGGGGGGTGTGATCAAGTCCGACAGGGTGCGCCATCCCCTGCAGCCTCTGCATCCGGAGACCCGCAAGGGCCTCCTCGAGATCGCCCGCCGCCTCGACCCGGTCGTGCTCCGCTGGGGACGCTGAGGAAGGCGGCTGACGGCTGCCTGTTCCCGTCCCGGCGCCTCTCAGGCGGCAGGGAGTAACGGGGTGAGGGGTGACGAACGCAACAAAGTGGTCTAGAGGAAATCTTCGTCTCCCCTCAGGGGCCTGTAGCTCAATGGTTAGAGCCGGCCGCTCATAACGGTCTGGTTGCAGGTTCGAGTCCTGCCGGGCCCACCAATCCTCCCAATGGATAATCACAAGACTATTCAATGGCTTAACGGCGCATTGTTCAAGATCTTGGCGCCAGGCTGCTCGTGTGGGTGAGGGTTCCCCAAGGAATGGCCATATGGGTTCCGCTCCCAGGCCGGTCCGTTAGGGCGCTCTTGGGATTCGGTCCCGGGCGCTCGTTCGCAGTGGCGCCGCCGCTTTGGAAATCAGGATGATCGTGTCCCTGTAGGGACGGTTACATGTCCCGACATCCACGATCGACGATCACGCTGATATTGCCGTACTCCTCAGCCCGGTTCTGGCAGAGGCATCCGATGATGACCTCTCATGGCGCTATGGCGCCGCCGCCTTTGCCCTCGCATCACGCCGCTCCGCCAGGGAGCCCCGGTACGTCTCGCGGGACACCCACGTGGCGAAGCCGAGGACCGCCACGCCGTAGATCGCCAGAACCTTGCCGGCCTCGATCATCATCGCCCCGAGGGTTCCGAGCATCAGGCACACGCCACCAAACAGGACGGCAGCCGAAAGCGCCGCACGAAGTCGCGTCATTGGATCTGTCCTCCGGAATCAGGAAACGGAGCGAGGGCGCAGGGCCATGCGGTCCTGGATCGACCGGACCCCTGGCGTGTTCTCGGCCGCGACGAGGATCGCCTCGCGTTCGGCCGCCGAGTCGACGAGCCCCGCGATGTCCGCGTTGCCCTGGTGCACCGAGACGTTGATGAGCATGTGGGAGGGTGTCACCGCCTTCGCGCGGGCCATCAGGTCTCGCAGAATCGCGTCGTCCGCAACGGGCTGGCTGGACAAAGGAGCGCGGTGGCGCGCCACGGCTCTGACGAGATCGCTGCGGCTGACGATGCCGACGAGACGACTTCCTCGAACGACGGGAAGCCGCTTGAGCCGCCGCTTCTCCATGATGCCGGCCACATCTGCGAGCGGCGTGTCCTCCGTGGTCGTGACGACAGGCGCTGTCATGACGTGTTGCGCCTTACGGCCGTGGGTCCGCACGTATTCCGCCGCTTCCGCCTCGACATCGGCGATGATCTTGCGCCACCAGGAGCGCCGTCGTCCCGTCCCGATCTCGGCTCGCCGGATCAGGTCGCTCTCGCTCACGATGCCGACGAGCATTCCATCGACGCCGACCACGGGTACTGCGCTGATCCGTTTGGCGGCAAGCACGCTGGCGATCTCCCTTACCGGTGTGGCCGTCGAGACGGAGATCACGTCGCGCGTCATCACGTCGGCGACGGTGAGTTCGGGTGGCGCCTCGCCTGCGGGCGGATGCTGTGACCGACGCTCCCGGCCATGGAGAGTGCCCGGTGAACGGCCCAGCGCCTCGCGCCTCAGGCGCCACGGCATCAGCGCGATGCGGCCACCATCGTCCGGAACGGGCGATTGGCCCAGGGCCAGCGACAGCAGCCGGTGCGGCGACAACGGATCATTCATGAGGCGAATGCTTGCAGTCATGTCTTCTCCTCCGTGCGGCGCGGCATGCAGAAGCTGAAAGACGATCCTGACGAGGCGCATGCCGCGCCGGCCCCTGGAGGGGCGGCGTGTGTATCCGAGGTTGTTCAGGAGTCGTCATGGCCCCGAATGGCGGGCCGCCGCAGAGGGGCACTCCCGCCTTCGGGGTTCAGTGGCCTGCGAGGAGGCGCCCCGCGCGAAGGCTTGCGATGTGACGCAGCATAATCATGACACCCTAAAGGTAAGCCGAAGAACCGCGAATTCAAGCTCAGGTCGTCAGGGCCGGCGGGGATGCCCCTCTGCCGCAATGGCCTGCGCGGCCCTGATCCAGTGCCTGAGCCGGCCCGCCTCCTGTCGGTCGAATGCGGCGCGGCGCTTGAGGTCGTCGAAGCTGTCGTCGCTGCAGGCGCGTTCGAACAGTTCACGGGCAACCGCCTCGGCCTTCGGCACGCACGTCATGGTGCACCGGCTCGACGAGCGTTGCGCATGACTGGACATGTCCTTCTCCTTTACATAGGGCAGGCTCTAGTCAGGACCTTGCTGGGCGTACTCTCTCGCGATGCGGCTCACCGTGCTGGGACTCAGGCCCATGCGGATTCCGATCGTGGCGTAGTTCAGGCCCTGGGCCTTCAGCGCCATGATGCGCTCGGTCCGCTTCCTGACCTCGTCCCGCCGCTTAGCCCGCTCCTCGTGCGTCGTGACCAGATAGCTCAAGGAATTCGTCTTCATTTCTTTGCTCATTGCACACTGCCGCAGGGCAGGTTCCGATCCTCAGCGTCACCACGTGCCAGCCCAACCAAGTTTCGACTGCGCGGCTGCGACAGGCGCATCGAACGCGGCGCGGATCGGTCCATGATCGAGACGATGTGCAGGCACATTGAGCAAGGGGATCGCACAGGACTCCAAACGCCCTGATCGCTGCCTGATTGATTGTCCGATAGGTTTCATCACCCCGGGCCCGAGCGCCTCAAACGCCGGACCGCGGGGTTAGCGTCCTGCGACGAGGGTTCCGGCGCGGCAAAGGC
>JAFAAP010000131.1 GCA_023426505.1 Pseudomonadota bacterium | reverse complement strand
TGAAGTCATAGTTGTCGAGCTTGAACGTGTCGTTGTCGTACGTGGTCGGCTGCCACTGCGATGCAGTAAATGTCATGCGTTTGCCCCTTCATGAGCCCTCTCTGAACGGAGGGTATTGATGAAGTATAATTGCAGGTAATCCTGCCGGATCGGCCTTTGGGAAAGGACTGTATTTAGATTTTTTGATTTATAGGCCGAGGTGGGATGTGTTCTTTCGAGCGCTGTCTCAAGAACAGGGATTCGAATACACATGGCCAAGACGGCCTGTCTTGTGAAATGAAGACAGATCTTTGCCAATTCAGGCCATCTTGGTCATCCGGTTAAGGTCTATGGTTAAACCTTGGCGTAAATCACAAGTAAATGTGGCGTCAGCTTGGCTATAGAGAGATGAAGATCATGAAGTCATATGGCCAAGATTACCAAATGCGCTTTTCGCCCCTGTAATCGGTCTCGTCGCCAGCCGCGATTCGCTCGCGACCACGTTGGCCGACGTCAGGCCGAAGTTCGCGCAGTTCCATCAGGGCTTCCTTCCTGACGGCGCAACGGCACCAAGTTTTTGCGAATAGCCGGAATGGTGCCCCTGGCCGGGATCGAACCAGCACTCCTTGCGGAACTCGATTTTGAGTCGAGCGCGTCTACCAATTCCGCCACAGGGGCAAGGAAGTGCCGAGTACCACGCCCGTCGAAGCATGGTCAATGCGGGAGATGTGAAGGCACGCCGCAGGCAGGCCTCTCGCCAGCGGCGTCCGCTTGTGCTCAAAGGAGCGCCAGAACCGCCACAGACGATCCGGATACGACCACGGTCTCCCATGCTCAGACGCCTCTATGACTGGACCCTCTCCCTCGCGGCCCGGCCCTCGGCGCCCTACGCGCTGGCTGCCGTCTCCTTCGCGGAAAGTTCCTTCTTCCCCGTGCCGCCGGACGTGATGCTGGTTCCGATGATGCTGGCGCGCCCGGACCGTGCCTGGGCCTATGCCCTGATCTGCACCGTCACATCCGTCGTAGGCGGCGTCCTGGGCTATCTGATCGGCCTCTTCCTCTACGATTCCATCGGAAGCTGGCTGTTTCAGGTCTACGGCCTCACGGAGGGGGCCGAGACCTTCCGGCATTCCTATGCGGAGTACGGCCACTGGGTCATTCTCCTGAAGGGGCTGACGCCGATCCCCTACAAGCTCGTCACCATCACGTCGGGCTTTGCCGGATACAGCCTCTTCTGGTTCGTGGTGCTCTCCATCATCACGCGAGGAGCCCGCTTCTTCTTTATCGCCCTGCTGATGACCCGCTTCGGACCGGTGATCAAAAGCCTGATCGACCGCCATTTCAATCTGATCGCAGCTCTCGCCATCGTGGCACTGGTCGGCGGGTTCGTGGCGTTCCGGTACCTGTTCTGAAGGAGGCACGGATGCGGTTCGGTTTCACCTTGCGCCAGTCGGCCCTTGCCATCGCCTTGGCGGCGGCAGCCACGATCGGCGGCGCGCTCGTCTTCGAGCATGGGCTGGGTTACATCCCGTGCAAGCTCTGCCTCATCCAGCGCAATCCCTATTACGCCGCCATCCCCCTCGCCTTGGCGGCGGCCTTTCTGCCGCCGCGATGGACGAGGGCCGGCCTCTGGCTTCTGGTGCTCGTGTTCCTCGTCAGCGCGGGGCTCGGGGCCTATCACGCCGGCGTCGAATGGGGCTTCTGGGCAGGGCCCAGCGATTGCGGAGGCGGCCCTGCATCGGCCGCCGGCAACATGGGCGACTTCCTCAACCAGTTGCAGACGACGCGGGTCGTCAGCTGCACCGAGGCGGCCTGGCGTTTCCTGGGATTGTCGCTTGCGGGATGGAACGTGCTGATCTCGCTGGCGCTCGCGGCCTTCGCGGCCCTGACGGCGCGCGAGGGGCATAGAGCCTGAGCAAAGCTTACGGTTCGAGTTCGCTGTCCCAATAGAGATAGTCGAGCCAACTGTCGTGCAGGTAGTTGGGCGGGAACAGGCGGCCGTTGGAATGCAGGTCGTGAACGGTCGGGGCGAAGGGATTCTGCCGGGGCCACATCTCCACTTCGCGGGGCAGGCGGTCGGCTTTCTTCAAATTGCAGGGGGCGCAGGCGGCGACGACGTTTTCCCAGGTCGTTTGTCCCCCCTTCGACCGGGGGATGACGTGATCGAAGGTCAGGTCCTCGCGAGCCCCGCAATATTGGCAGGTGAAACGGTCGCGCAGAAAGACGTTGAAGCGGGTGAAGGCCGGGTGCCGTGAGGGTTTGACGTAGGTCTTGAGCGAAATCACCGAGGGGAGGCGGATCTCGAAGGTCGGACTTCGCACGACCTTGTCGTATTCCGAGACGATGTTCACCCGGTCGAGAAAGACCGCCTTAATCGCATCCTGCCAGCACCAGATGGACAAGGGGTAGTAACTCAAGGGCCGGAAATCGGCATTGAGGACGAGGGCCGGGCAGGCCTCCGGTCGCACAACAGGCTGGACGTGTATCGTCACCTCACCTCCTCACAGAGAGAAGATCTGCACCCCGTATGTATTAAGACTAAGTCACTGTGACATTGTTGTGAAGCACAGATGCTCGGTCGTCTGTGCCGCACCCACAAAAAACAGCAGATGAAATGCCTCGGGTCCGATGATAGGAAGCCTGACCTCCTTCCCGTCCCTGGTTTCCGGGAAATCGATGAGCATCCTTCAGCAGGGCCTGGCCTGGATCGAGCCCGCCGTCGCCGCATACGGAGCCTTTGCGCTCTTCCTCATCATCTACTTCGAATCCTTCGGGGCGCCGCTGCCGGGGGAAAGCGCTCTGCTCGCCGCGTCCCTTCTGGCGGTCCGGGGCGATCTCGCCATCGAGCATGTGTTTCTGGCGGCCTGGCTCGGCGGCGTTCTCGGGGACAGCACCGGCTACCTCATCGGGCGCTTCGGCGGGCGGCTGTTGCTTCAGCGCTTCGGGCATCTCGTGAAGCTGACGCCGGAGCGCTTGGAGCATCTGGAGGATCTGGCGCGCCGGAGAGGCTTCGTCATGGTGATGACGGCGCGCTTCGTCGTCCTGCTCCGGCAGCTCAACGGGGTCGTGGCGGGCTCCATCGCGATGCCCTGGCGCCATTTCGTGGCCGCCAACATCCTCGGGGCGGCTCTATGGGCAGGCCTCTGGAGCTTCGGCCCCTATTTCTTCACGGATCTCTTTCACCGCTGGATCTAAGGAGCGGGCCTGGGGCCGCGGGCCGCCTTCAGGCGGGCCAGCTCCTCCCGGATCGGCCCGAAGGGGCCATAGACGTGCTGCTCGCGGCTGAAGCCGTCCGCATAGGGGCCGTAAGGCGTGTCGGCGGGCTTCTGCAGCCTGTCCGGGAAATCCTTGTCGAGATCCGCCTTGCGGGGGCGCGGCTGCGAGACCACGAAGGCCGCCACGTCCCAGGCCTCTTCCGGCGAAAGGCGCGGCAGGACATAGCTCACGCCGTTCGGCATGTTGAAATGCACAAAATTGGCGATCGTCGTGAGGCGGTTCATGCCGGCCCCGTCATTGAAGCTGTCGGGTCCCCAGAGCGGCGGGACCATGTAGCCGAGATCGGCCACGGAGGCGTCGCGACGGAGCCCTTCGCCGTTCGCCCCGTGGCAGGCGACGCAGGTCCGCTGAAAGATCGCCCGTCCGCGCTGCGGGTCGGCGGCGCGGTCGAGCTCCGGCATCCGGCCGGCTCCGTAGCCGGTCAGGGTCTCTCCGGGCTTCACGCCAGACGACAGGAAGGCGATGTAGGCCGCCATGGCCCTCATCTCGGGCGCATCGGCCGGCAGAGGGCGTCCGTTCATGCTGCGGGTCATGCAGGCGTTGAGACGCTGCTCGAGGCTGATGGCTTCGCCTTGTTCCGCATCATATTGCGGAAACTGGCCGAGGAGACCCCAGAGCGGGTTGCCGAACTTCTTCGCGCCGGCGTCGAGGTGGCAGTTGCGGCAGGCCAGATTGTTGCCGGCATAGCGCTTGGCGGGATCGGGCACTCCAGGCCCGATATGGGCATAGGTGGCCGTGATCAGGTCGCGGCCTCTGCGCACCAGACGCCCGTGATCGTCGTCCGGCAGGGAGCCGATGTCGGGTACGCTCCAGAAGGGGTCCGGGGAAGGCGCTTCCGTCTGCGCGAGGCCCTGGCTTGAAGAGAAAACCGCACCGGCGAGCACGATGGCGGCTGCCGCCCGCAGCAAAGACTGAACCATGACGCCCCGTGCCCCTTTATGTGCTTGACGCAGGATAAAGGGGACGCCCTCGGGCGAACAGAGGGGACGGGAGGAAATCCTTAACGGGTCGGGACCGGCTTCTCGCCGCGGTAGTCGTAGAACCCGCGCTTCGCCTTCCGGCCGAGCCAGCCGGCCTCCACGTACTTCACCAGAAGCGGGCAGGGCCGGTACTTGGAATCGGCCAGCCCCTCGTGCAGCACCTGCATGATCGACAGGCAGGTGTCGAGGCCGATGAAATCGGCGAGCTGGAGCGGGCCCATCGGGTGGTTGGCGCCGAGCCGCATGGCGGTGTCGATCGCATCGACCGAGCCGACGCCCTCGTAGAGGGTGTAGATCGCCTCGTTGATCATCGGCAGCAGGATGCGGTTGACGATGAAGGCCGGGAAGTCCTCCGACACGGTCGCGGTCTTGCCGAGCTTGCTGATGAACTCCTTGGCCGACTCGTAGGTCGGGTCCTCGGTCGCGATGCCGCGGATCAGCTCGACGAGCTGCATCAGGGGCACCGGGTTCATGAAGTGGATGCCGATGAACTTCTCCGGCCGGTCGGTTGCGGCCGCAAGACGCGTGATCGAGATCGACGAGGTGTTGGTCGCGACGATCGCGTCCGGACGCAGGGACGGGCAGAGATTGGTGAAGATCTTGCGCTTCACCTCCTCGTTCTCGGTCGCGGCCTCGATCACGAGATCGCAGGCCCCGAGGTCGTCGTAGGTGGGGGCCGGCTGGATGCGCTCGAGCGCCTCGCGACGGGCCGCATCGGTGATCACCTCCTTGGCGACCTGACGGGCCATGTTGCCGTTGATCGTGGCAAGCCCGGTATTGATGCGCTCCTCGGAGATGTCGTGGAGCCGGACGTCGAAACCTGCGAGCGAGCAGACATGGGCGATGCCGCTGCCCATTTGACCGGCGCCGATGACGCCAACAGTTTTGATCGTGATACCCATCTGCCTGCTGCCTCGGGCGTCCCTGTGCCCTCAAAACAATCCGGGCGGGAGCCCCGCCCGGTCCAGTGTCTATTCCTGACCCTATCGGCCCGCTTTGGTCAACTCCTCCTGGAGTTGGGGCAGGATCGTGAAGAGGTCGCCGACAAGTCCGTAATCGGCCACCTGGAAGATCGGTGCCTCCTCGTCCTTGTTGATCGCGACGATCACCTTGGAGTCCTTCATACCGGCCAGGTGCTGAATGGCGCCTGAAATGCCCACCGCGATGTAGAGGTCGGGCGCCACCACCTTGCCGGTCTGGCCGACCTGCCAGTCGTTGGGCGCATAGCCGGCATCCACGGCGGCGCGGGAGGCGCCCATGGCGGCCCCGAGCTTGTCGGCGATCGGCTCGATGTACTTGGTGAAGTTCTCCGACGAGCCGAGCGAGCGGCCGCCCGAGATGATGATTCGGGCCGAGGTCAGCTCCGGCCGGTCGGATTGGGCGATCTCTTCGCCCTTGAACTGCGACACGCCTGGATCCTCGGCCGCGCCGACGGTCTCGATCGGAGCGGAGCCGCCCTCACCGGCCGCCGGGAAGGCGGCGGTGCGCACGGTGATCACCTTCTTGGCATCCGTCGCCTGCACGGTCTGAATCGCGTTGCCGGCATAGATCGGCCGCTCGAAGGTGTCGGGCGAGACGACCTTGGTGATGTCGGAGACCTGCATCACGTCGAGCAGGGCCGCGACGCGCGGCATCACGTTCTTGCCCGTGGTGGTGGCGGGCGCCACGAGGGCATCGTAGGAGCCGGCCAGCGACACGATGAGCGCGGCGGTCGGCTCGGCGAGCTGGTGCTCGTAAGGAGCCGCATCGGCGAGCAGGACCTTCTCGACGCCGCCGAGCTTGGCGGCGGCTTCCGCAGCGGCGCGGGCATTGGCGCCGGCGACCAGCACATGGACGGGAGCGCCCAGGGCCGTGGCGGCCGAGAGGGCCTTGTGGGTGGCGTCCTTGAGGTGAGCGTTGTCGTGCTCGGCAATCAGCAGAGTGGTCATTGTTCTTGTTCTCCCTTAGAGCACGCCCGCTTCGACCTTCAGCTTCTCGACCAGCTCGGCGACCGAGCCGACCTTCACGCCCGCCTTGCGGCCGCCGGGCTCGGCGGTCTTGAGCACCTTGAGGCGCGGGCTCACGTCGACGCCGAGCGTCTCCGGCGAGGTCTCGTCGAGAGGCTTCTTCTTGGCCTTCATGATGTTGGGGAGCGAGGCATAGCGCGGCTCGTTGAGGCGAAGGTCCGTGGTGACGATGGCCGGCAGCTTCAGACCCACGGTCTGCAGGCCGCCGTCGACCTCGCGCGTCACGTCGATGGAGCCGTCGCCGACATTGACCTTGAACGCGAAGGTGCCCTGCGGCCAGCCCAGCAGGGCCGCCAGCATCTGGCCGGTCTGGTTGGCGTCGTCGTCGATGGCCTGCTTGCCCATGATGACGAGGTCGGGCTTCTCCTGCTCGATCACGGCCTTCAGCAGTTTGGCGACCCCCAGCGGCTCGACGGTGGCGTCGGTCTTCACCAGGATGCCGCGGTCGGCCCCCATGGCGAGCGCGGTGCGGATGGTCTCGCCGGCCTGCTGCGGGCCGATCGAGACCGCCACGATCTCCGTGGCCTTGCCCTGCTCCTTGAGGCGCACGGCTTCCTCGACGGCGATCTCGTCGAACGGGTTCATGGACATTTTGACGTTGGCGAGCTCGACGCCCGACCCGTCGCCCTTCACCCGGATCTTCACGTTGTAGTCAACGACCCGCTTCACGCACACCAGAAGCTTCATGCGTCTGTCCTCATCGAAAGGTCAGCTCCGGGGCCGGTCCGCGACCTGCTCTCCGGATAGATAGGGAAAAAGATGGAACGGACCGTAGCGGTCGGCTCCCGATTGTCAACGCGGTGCCTGAAGTTCCTGCGCCTCCACCCGCGCCAGAACGGGGTCGTAGCGGTGCCGCATGAAAGGCGTCAGCGCCGCGCCGACCACGAAGCCGCCGAGATGGGCAAACCAGCCGACGCTGTCGTCGCCGCCCAGAAAGGCGGCGAGAAATTGCAGCACGAACCAGAACCCGATCGCCCAATACGCCGGAAGCCGCAAAGGGATGCCCTTGAGAAACAGGCCCCAGATGCGCACGCGCGGATAAAGAATGAGATAGGCCGCGACGATACCGGAGACGCCGCCCGAGGCGCCGATCAGCGGGCGGTGGGATTCCGGCTCGATGAAGGCATGGGTCAGGCTCGCGGCGGTTCCGCAGACCAGGAAGAACACCAGGAAGCGGAGATGCCCCATGGCATCCTCTACGTTGTCGCCGAACACCCACAGGAACAGCATGTTGCCGACCAGGTGGAGCAGGGACCCGTGCAGGAAGATGTTGGTGGCGAGCGTCAGGGCTTCCGGCACGAACGGGAAGCCCGGCGGGAGCACCTCGAGGCCGAACAGGACCGCGGGAATCATGCCGAGGCCTGCGACCGTCGCGTCCGGTCCGATCGGGCCATAGAACGTGAAGAGATAGGCGACGATGCAGACGACCAGGAGAGATCGCGTCACGACCGGCGTCTTCAAATTCCGCAAGGGAACGCCGTCATGAAGCGGCAGGAACATGGTCCGATCCTCAGCGGTTCTGGCCCGGCACCCAGAGCACGTCGAGCGCACCCTTGTCGTTGATGTAGCGTGACGCGACGAAAAGAAAATCAGACAGGCGATTGAGATACTTCACGGCCTCGGCCGAGACCTTTTCCTCGGGGCGCCCGGCGAGCTCCACCACCCGGCGCTCCGCCCGGCGGCAGACGGTGCGGGCCAGGTGAAGGGCCGCGGCGGCGGGTGTTCCGCCCGGCAGAACGAAGGAGCGCAGGGGCTCCAGATGCCCGTTCAGCTGGTCGATTTCCTGTTCGAGGCGATCGACCTGTCCTTGCGTGATGCGCAGGGGCTCGTAGGGGAGGGGCTTGTCCGTCTCCACCGTCGCCAGGTCGGAGCCGAGGTCGAAGAGGTCGTTCTGGATGCGCGCGAGCATCGGGTCGATCTCGTGCCCGGCGGTGTGGAGCCGGACCATCCCGAGGCAGGCGTTCGTCTCGTCGACGGTGCCGAAGGCCTCGATGCGGAGATCATGCTTCGGACGGCGTCCGCCGGCGGCGAGCGCCGTCGTGCCTTGGTCGCCCGTGCGGGTATAGATGCGGTTGAGGACGACCATTCAGGGCCCCGGGAGTTGGTGTTCCGTCAGAAGGAATACCCAACCCGCGCGCCGATATTCGTCAAGCCCCGATTCTCCGAACAGGAGCCTGCATTCGACAGGTGCTCGACGGTCGCCATCAGGCTCCAGTTGGCCGAAAGCCGAACGCCCACCGATCCGGACTCGCGGAAGAGCGGGGAGCATCCGAGCTGCTGGTGCTGATCGAAGGGATTCGAAGAACGGCCCTTGCCGTTGTGCACGGCACCTCCGAGGCTTCCTTCGACGAAGAGGCTCGGCGTCAGGTCGACGGTCCAGGAAAGGCCCGCATAGGCGAAGCTCGTCATGCCGTCGAAGTTCAGGCTGCCGCCCACATGCGGACGCGGAATGAAGTAGCTCGTGAACAGATCGGATGCCGTGAACGGCTTTGAGAAAAGGATCTCGCCGGTGAGATTCGCGGATCCGTCCCGTCCCTCCGATCCCCATGGGTCCTGTGCCGAGAGGCCGAATCGGAACTCCGACAGGAAGCTCGATGGAGCGGAAGGTGCGTTCCCCGTCAGTCCCTTGTCGTCGGCTCCCAAGACGCCTGTCGCTCCCACGGATGCGAGCATGAGGCTGAGGCCCAGGACTGTGCCGAC
>JAFAAP010000095.1 GCA_023426505.1 Pseudomonadota bacterium | reverse complement strand
CGATCGCCCTGTGGATCGTGGCGATCGCCTCGCCCTCGTCGCGGCCGCCGTAAAAATCCGACATGCCCATGCAGCCGAGGCCGATGGCGGAAACCTGCAATTGTCCGAGTCGACGCTGCTGCATGGGGTTCTCCGGCACGCCTATCCAATCAAACGGGACGGCCGCCCTGCAGCCGTCCCTCCTCGAGACTACCAGGCCTCGAGCACCTTGAGCTTGCCGCCTTCCCACACGACGTATCCGAAGGTCGTCGGCCCGCTGTGTTTGCCAGGCCCCCAGTCGAGCGGCGGCACAACGCCCGGCTCCCAGCGACCGAGGCTTTCCAGGGCAGAGATGAGCTTGGCGCGCGTCAGGTCCGGACCGACCTTCTCGGCGGCCTTGTGAAAGGCGATCGCCCCAGCCGTTCCGAGATACGTGTAGTAGCCCGGCCGCGTGTTCGGATAGTACTTTGCCAGGATTTCGTTAGCCTGCTTCACTGCAGGATTATCCATGGTGTCGACGGCCGTCATGATGTTGATGATGAGGCCCTCCGCGGCGGAGCCGGCAAGCTCGCCGAGAATTGGATCTCCCATCGTGTTCATCGCGATGAACTTCGGCTTCCAGCCCGTCTTCTCGGCTTCTTTGAGTAGAAGGGCGCCCTGCTTCACGATGGTGAACATCAGGACGACATCAGGAGCCGTATTGCGCAGCGCCGCGGCCTGGGCGCTGACGTCCACATCACTGGGCACATAACTGGCTTCACCGACAGGCTTGATCCCCCGTTTGGTCAGGAAGTCCACCGCTCCGTCCCGCTGATCTTTCCCGAACTGGTCATTCTGGTAGAAGATCGCGACCTTTTTTGCGCCGAGCTTGTCGAGGGCATATCCGGCCATCGATTCGCCGATGCGCTGGCCGACCGGCAGCATCCCGAACACCTCTTTTTCCGTCGGGGCGTTCAGCTTTTCGTTGCTCCCGGCCGGATTGATCACCGGCACCCCCCGCTGTGACAGAAACGGCAGGGCGGCGAGGTTGGTGACGGTACCGATTGTGGATACGATCGCGAACACGCCGTCGCGGTCGACCATCTTACGGGAGACCGCCAGTGCCTGTTGGGGATTGTAGCTGTCGTTCTCAACGATCCACTCGATCTTGCGCCCGTGAATCCCACCATTGTCGTTGATCCACCGGAAGTACGAATCTGCCCCTTCGCGCAGCTGGACCGCTCCCGCGGCCAGGCCGCTCTGAAGCGGCAGAAACGATCCGAGAATGATCTTGTCCTTGGTGACGCCGGTCTCGGCAGCGGCCGGGAGGCAGCTCCCGACGAGCATCGCGGCTGCGGCGAAGCGTGCTATCAAAGTTCTCATAGGCTCCTCCTGATTTCCCTCTCGCTCAGTTGCTGCCAAGATAGGCAGCAGTAACAGATGTATCCCTGGCAAGCTGATCGGCTCTCCCGCTGAGCACAACGCGCCCTTTCTCGAGCACATAGGCGTGGTCCGCGATCCGGAGTGCCTGCAGGGCGTTCTGCTCGACGAGCACGACGGTCACGCCGGCCTGGTTGATGCGTGCGATGAGCTGCATGATCTCGCGCACGACGAGTGGTGCCAGACCCAGCGAGGGCTCGTCGAGAAGCAGGAGCTTGGGACGGGACATCAGAGCCCGGCCGATGGCTACCATCTGCTGCTCGCCGCCCGACAGGGTGCCGGCGAGCTGATCCCGGCGCTCCGCTAGGCGAGGAAACATCTCCAGCACGCGCGCCATGTCGTCCGCGATGCCTTGAGCATCCCGGCGCAGGTACGCTCCCATGCGCAGGTTCTCATGCACCGTCAGTTCGGCGAAGAGTTGCCGCCCCTCTGGCACGAGAGCAATGCCCTGAGCCACGAGTGCCTCGGCGGGAGTGCCGAGAATGCTTCTGCCGTTAAACCGGATGGTGCCGTGGCAATGAGCCTCGAGGGCGCCCATGACGGCCCCCAGCAGCGTCGACTTTCCAGCCCCGTTCGAACCCAGAATGGCGACCACCGACCCTTTCGCCACGGTCAGGCTCAGGTTTGTGACGGCGCCGACGGCGCCGTAGCTGACCGAGAGATCATCGATATCAAGCAGCATCGGCCGTGTCCTCGCCGAGGTATGCCTTGATGACCTGATCGTTCGTACGGACCTCGGCCGGCGTACCGGAAGCGATCAGCTCACCGTGATCCAGAACGATCAGGGTGTCACAGATGCCCATGACCAGCCGCATGTCGTGCTCGACCAGAACGACGGTTATTCCGGCCGTCTTGAGCTCCCGAATGAACCGGGCGAGAGCCTCGGTCTCGTCCGGATTCAGACCGGCCGCAGGCTCGTCGAGCAGCAGCAGCCGCGGCTTCGTGGCGAGGGCCCGCGCCAGTTCGATGCGCTTTTGAACCCCATAGGGCAGTGTCGCCACCGTGCGCTCTTCGAAACCGTCGAGGCCTTGCCGCCGCAGTTCGGCTTCGGCGGTGCGACGCGCCTCGTCGACAAGGCGACGGGACGAGCGCAGGCCGAGAAGATCACTGACGACCCCTGTCTTGAGAGCGGCGAAGGCTCCGATCATCACGTTTTCCAGGGCGGACTCGGCCGAGAACAGCTCGAGATTCTGGAACGTCCGGGCGATGCCCAGTTCTACAATCCGATGCAGCGGCTGCCGCAGCAGATCGGTTACGCCGAAGTGGATCGAACCGCGGTCGGGCGTGTAGATCCGGGTGAGGCAGTTCAGCAGCGTCGTCTTGCCGGCGCCGTTCGGGCCGATGAGGCCCACGATCGCGCCTTCGGGAATATCAAACGAGATATCCTGCAATGCCTTCAGCCCGGAAAAGGACTGCGATAGCGAGCGAACGGAGAGCAGGGGTCCGGCGTGCGTCATGCCTGATGCTCCGTGCTGATGCCGCGCAGACCGGTCTTCGGCCTCACGCCTCTACCGAAAGCCCGCAGCAGCTTGGCCAGCTGCATCGGAACACTCGCCAACCCGCCAGGGATGAAGCGCATGACGAGGACCAGAGTGAGACCGTAGACGACCATTTGGGCGTCCTTGAAACTGCGGAACAACTCCGGCGCCGCAGTGAGGTAAATCGCCCCAAGGACGGCGCCGAGCGGCGTGCCGACACCGCCGATGACGGCCATGGTGAGAAAACTGAGTGAGGTGACAAGCGAGAACGTCTCGGTCGCCAGCTGTCCCACGAGGTGTGCGTACAGCGCACCTGATATGCCGGTGAGGAACGCACTCAGGGAAAACGCGATCGTGATGTAGCGGGCCCGCCCGACCCCAAGCGACTGCGCTGCCGTTGGGCTCAGCTTCAGGGCGATCAGGCGCCGCCCGAAACGCGTTCTCGGCAGACGCCAGGTCAGCCACCCGAAGAATGCGACCACAATCAGCAGAAAGTAGTAGTAGTTGAACTCGTCGACGAGTTCGAAACCGAACAGGGAGGGCCGTGGAACGAACAGCCCTTGTCGCCCTCCGGTCAGCGACTCCCACTCGAACAGAACCTGCTGTGTGATCAGCGCGAAGCCGAGGGTGGCGATGGCGAGGTAATGCCCCTGGACGCGCAAGGCCGGCATGGCGACCAGCGCACCGAATACGGCAGCCAAGAGGCCCCCAAAGAGCACACCAAGGAGAAATGGGGCTCCCACCTTGGTGACGAGGATGGCGGATCCGAATGCTCCCAGTGCCCAGAAGCCTGCGTGCCCGATGGAAATCTGACCCGCATAGCCGATCAGAATCGTCAGTGAGAGGGCGACAAGGGTATACACCAGAGCTGTGTTGAGAAGAAAGTGCTCGTAGGGGCCACCCAGGAATGGAAGGCCGATCAGGACCAGAATCAGAACACTCGACCAAAGGGCCTTCAAGCGCATCAGCCTAAACCTTTTTGACGTACACCCGACCGAAGATTCCGTTCGGTCTGAGCATCAGCACCAGAATGATGATGACGAAGGCGAAGTTGTCCTTGAATGTGCTGGAGACTAGGGAGCCGAACAGGACCTCCAGCAGGCCGACCGCGAACCCACCCACCACGGCGCCCGGCAGGCTGTTGAACCCCCCGAGAATGGCGCCGGCGAATCCCTTCAGAAGGACAGCGACCATCATCTCGAAGTCGAGAAATGTCACCGGTGCGATCAGCACGCCGGCGATGCTTGAGATGCCGCCGGCGAGCGCCCACGAGAGCAGCCAGACGCGGGAGACGCGAATGCCCATGAGGCGCGCGGCACGTCGGTTCATGCTGGCGGCCCGCATGGCCGTCCCCTCGCGGGTATGCTCGAAGAACAGGTAGAGTGCCGCCATCAGCAGCAGCGCAACCGCGATGATCCCAAGGCTGTTCGGTGAAATCCGTGCGCCGGCAATCTCGATTGGCTGCTCGGGGAAGAGCGAAGGGAACTTGTAGGGATCATAGCCCCAGATCCACCCGGCCAGATTGTTGAAGATGATCCATAACCCGATCGTGACGATCAGGATGTTAACCGGGGGATCACGGGAGATCGGCTGAATGAACACACGCTCGACGATGGCGCCGAGCAAGGCACCGACAGGGAAACTGAGCAGCACGACGACGGCAAGCGGCAGCCCCACCTTGCTGAGCAGTGCAAAGGACAGGAACGTCGAGAACATCGCCATCTCGCCCTGGGCGAAGTTGACGACGTCCGTAGCCTTGTGGATCAGAACGAGCGACAGCCCGATCAAGGCATAGATGCTGCCGAGGGCCAGGCCGGATACGACGAGCTGCAGCATGTGCCTACTCCACCCTGACGGTGCTCAGAAAATCGAGAACCGCCTCGTCGAACGGCTCGGGGCAGGCCTGCGACGCGGCATGAGCCCCGCCATCGAGAACGGTAAGTCTCGCATGCGGGATGCGGCGCGCGAGCTCCTCCGAAAAGTACAGCGGCGTCAGGAAGTCGTCCTTCGCACACACAACCAGCGTCGGAGCCCTGATGCGCCCGAGACTATCAACCCGATCGAAGTCGATGACGGCTTGGCACCGGCTTGCCGCAATTGTCACAGAGGGAAACGACGCTAGGGTCGCCGCATCCAAGGCCGCGAGCTTGTCCGTCTCGCGGTTGAGCCACCAGTTCGGATACAGGAACGCCGGCGTTGCCCTGATGTAAGCCTCCACACCGGCAGACTCGAGCAGGCACTTCCGGGTTTCCATCACGCGGCGCATGAACGGGTCGGTGCGCGTCCAGCTGGCATACAGAACGAGGCTGCGGAGGCGGTCGGGATGATCGATCGCGATGGTTTGCCCGATAGCCCCTCCAGTCGAGTGTCCGACAAGATGAGCACTGTCGAGTTCCAGGTGATCCATGAGCTGGAGAAGGTCCCGGCTCATCTGGTCGACCGAATAGGCGGTCTCGGAGCGGGTGCTCTTTCCGCAGCCGCGGTGATCGTACGTGATCACGCGATAGTGCTGCGAATACCGCTCGATCTGGGGATGCCAATAGGCGCCCACACCGCCGAGGCCAGGAACCAAGAGCAACGGTGGGCCATTGCCATGGCTCTCGTACCAGATCTCGCCATCCTCAATCGGGGCCAGGGGCATCGCTACCCTCCCACATGGGCAATCGAGGAGATCTCAACGAGAAACTCGTCTCTGACCAGATCGGCCCGAATGCAGTACCGCGCCGGCGGGCTGACCGGGAAGTACTCGGCATAGACCTCGTTCATCGCCTTGTAATCAGCGAGGTCCTTCAGAAAAATCGCATTGTACGCCACATCGTCCAACGAGCCCCCAGCCTCCTGAATAACGGCTTTGATGCTTTCGAGCACGGCCCGGGTCTGAGCGCGCACATCGCCGGGGCCGATCACGCCGCCGTCGGCACCAAGTGCGAGCATGCCTGAGACGTAGACTGTTCCACCGGCCTTCGTTCCGGGCGAATACGGCGCGAGCGGTGGCGGCGAACCGGCTGGCACAAGAGCAGTCTTCGGCATGAATATTCGCTCCGCTTATTTCTGCATATTCAATACCTGATGCTTGCACATATGCACGTGGTGTCAAGGGGCAGATCTTCCCGCTTCTCCAGATGCGCTCATTAAACCTTAGTATGAGGACCACTCACCTTGCGTCCTGCTCAATAACGATGCATAAATGCATGCATATTATGCAGGTTCGTGGAGAATACATTTGCGGCGCTCAGCTTCTGCCGTGACGTCCCTGGATGTCGCACGAGCTGCGGGTGTTTCCCAATCCGCCGTGTCACGCGCCTACACTCCCGGTGCATCGATTGCGCCTGAGACCCGGGACCACATCTTGGCGGTCGCCCAGGCGCTCGGGTACAACCCTCGTCCCGCGCTGCGCACTGGCTCCGGGAACGCCCTGCCGGCGGTCGCCATCGTCATGGCCGACATCACGAATCCATTTTATCCCGAAGTCCTGGAAGCGTTCGCGCTCCGGCTCAGAGAGCATGATCTTGTTGCCCAGCTCTACTGTGTCCCCCGGGGCGTTGAGGTCGACACGGTAATCCCCGAACTGTTCCACCATCGAGTCGCGGGAGTAGTGGTGACATCGGCAACACTCTCGTCCGATCTGGCGCGCACGTGCCGGGAGCGCCGCCTCCCCGTGGTCCTGTTCAACCGCTCCGTTCCAAGCTCTGACGTCACCTCCGTTGCGTGCGACAACTACGCCGGAGGGCGTCAGGTTGCCGAATTGCTGCTCCGGTCCGGCCACGACCGGATCGCCTTTCTGGCCGGGCGCGAGGATACCTCAACCAACCGGGAGCGGGAGCGTGGGTTACGGGACGGGCTCGCGGCTGAGAACCGGGAGGTTTTCGCCCGCGAGGTCGGGTTCTACACCTATGAGAGGGCGCTTGACGCGACACGTCGACTGATGGCGCTGAAACGCCGGCCTGATGCGATCTTCTGCGCCAATGACATCATGGCGCTCGCCGCTATCGACGTCGTCTCCCGCGAAGCCGGATTGCGCATCCCCGATGACGTGTCGATTGTTGGCTTCGACGACATCGCCATGGCGGCCTGGCCGGCCTATCGGCTGACGACCGTGCGGCAGCGGGTCGAGGTTATGATCGATGAAACGATCGAACTCCTCCACCGGCTCATGGCCAATCCGGAGAGCGCCGGCGTCACGCGGCTGATCACAGGAACCTTGATCGAGCGGGCGACCGCACGACCGTCAACGCCTCCGCAACTGCTCGAGAACGGCACCTACAGAGCACGAAAGAGCTAGGGAAGACAACATGGCACGCTATCTTAAACAAGGACTGCAGGCCGAGACCATCGCCGAGGTCGACGCCCGCGTCCGCACGACGGTCGAGGGAATCCTCGCCGACATCGCACAGCGCGGTGACGCCGCGGTTCAGGACTGGTCCCAGAAGCTTGATGGCTGGAGCCGCAGCGACTTCCGGCTGACAGGCCAAGAAATCAGGGATTGCCTGTCTCAGCTCTCGCAGCGCAATCTCGACGACATCCGCTTCGCACAGGAACAGGTCAGGACCTTCGCCGAGCACCAGCGCGCCTCGATGAAGGACATCGAGGTGGAGACGCTGCCCGGGGTCGTTCTCGGACACAAGCATATCCCAGTGAATTCCGTCGGATGCTACGTCCCGGGCGGCAAGTATCCTCTGCTCGCCTCCGCGCATATGTCGGTCATCACCGCACGAGTCGCAGGCGTGCCCAGCATTGTCACCTGCGCTCCACCCTACCAGGGCAAACCTGCTCCGGCCATCGTAGCCGCGCAGCATCTCGCCGGAGCCGACGTGATCTACTGCCTGGGCGGCGTTCAGGCGGTAGGCGCCATGGCGCTCGGCACCGAGAGCATCAACCCAGTCGACATGCTCGTCGGCCCCGGCAACGCCTACGTAGCGGAGGCGAAGCGTCAACTTTATGGCCGTGTCGGGATCGATCTCTTCGCCGGCCCGACCGAGACCCTCGTCATCGCCGACGAGAGCGTCGATGCCGAGATGTGCGCCACGGATCTACTCGGACAGGCGGAGCACGGCCCGAACTCCCCGGCCATTCTCCTGACCACATCCGAAAAGCTGGCGCGGGAGACGATGGCGGAGGTCGAGCGCCTCCTCGGTATCCTCCCCACCGCCGGGATCGCCCGCCAGGCTTGGGCGGATTACGGCGCCGTCATCGTGTGCGACTCGGATGAGGAAATGGTGCGCGAGGCGGACGCAATCGCATCCGAGCACGTCCAGGTGATGACGCGCGATCCGGACTATTTCCTCGCGAACATGACAAATTATGGTGCGCTCTTTCTCGGGCCGCGCACGAACGTGTCCTATGGCGACAAGGTGATCGGCACCAACCATACGCTGCCGACCAAGAAGTCGGCCCGCTACACCGGTGGTCTCTGGGTGGGCAAGTTCCTTAAGACTGTCACCTACCAGAAGGTCCTCACCGACGAAGCCTCTAAGATGATCGGTGAGTACTGCTCGCGGCTCTGCATGCTCGAGGGCTTCGCGGGCCATGCCGAGCAGGCCAATATCCGGGTGCGGCGCTACGGCGGCCGCAACATTCCCTATGCGACGGCAGCCGAGTAATGGTGGCGGCTCCCCTTCCCCATCCGCCATCCTTCCGGCTTGACGGAAAGCGCGCCCTCGTAACGGGGGCGGGACGCGGAATCGGACTCGCGGGCTCGGCTGCTCTGGCTGCCGCCGGGGCTCACGTAACCCTGGCCGCTCGGACCTCGCAGGAGATCGACGCGGCGGCCTCGGCCATCCGCCAGCAGGGATATCTTGCCGAGGCACTACCTCTGGACATGAGCGATCTCAAGGCAGTCTCGCGGGCGATCGAGACTGCCGAACCGTTCGACATCTTCGTCAACAACGCGGGCACCAACCGGCCGAAGCCGTTCGTCGAGGTTTCCGTCGAGGATTTCGACGCGGTCATGAACCTGAACGTGCGGTCTGCCTTCTTTGCGGCGCAGGCCGTCGTTCGGCGGCTGATAGGGGCCGGCAGGCCGGGCTCGATCATCAACGTCTCCTCTCAGATGGGGCATGTGGGTGGTACCAACCGCACGGCTTACTGCACATCCAAATTCGCCCTCGAAGGACTCACGAAGGCAATGGCGGTCGAGCTTGGACGGCATGGCATACGGGTGAACACCCTCTGCCCCACCTTCATCGAGACCCCGATGACACGTCCGTTCTTCGCGGACGAGAACTTCAGGGCAAGTGTCGTGTCCAAGATCAAGCTCGGGCGCATCGGCCAGGTGGAGGACCTGACCGGAGCCATCGTGTTCCTGGCCAGCGACGCCTCGAGTCTGATGACCGGCTCGGCCCTTCTCGTCGATGGCGGCTGGACGGCGGATTGATACGGCTTGTTTGACAGTCAATGTAACTTTGCATGATTGGGCACCCTGTGGCTCCAGGATGAGAAGTGCAAGGATGCAAGGAATCAACTCGAGACCCTGCTCCTCGGCCTCGGTGGAGCGACGCCGTTCCTGGGCCGCCGCGGGGGGTGCCACGTTGACTGCCGCCGAACGTATCAAGGCTGACTTGATCTTCGGACAGGCTCAAGCAGCAATATTGGCCGCAGATTTCCATTCCGCCATGGCGTTGAGGCGGTGCGGTGCGGCATCGTCAGGTTAACGCGGTGGTGACCACCGGGAGCCATATGTGAGGGATGCGGACGACTCGTCATCCACGCTATGCTCGCCACCGCTTCCCGGCTGAGGTGATCAGCCATGCCGTCTAGCTCTATTTTCGATTCCCGCTCAGCCTCCGGATGGTGGGGGAGATGCTGGCCGCCAGAGACATCCTGGTCAGCCGTGAGACGGTGCGGCAGTGGGCGCTGAAGTTCGGCCAGGGATTTGCGAACGAAATCCGTCGGCGCCTTCCGGCAGCCGGTGACAAGTGGCACCTCGACAAGGTTGCCATCAGCATTGCAGGCCGAAAGCACTGGCTCTGGCGAGCGGTCGACCAACATGGGATTGTGCTCGACATCCTGGTCCAGAACCGTCGTAACGCAAAAGCCGCCAAGCGCCTGCTGCGCAAGCTGCTCAAGAAGCAAGGCATCGCACCGCGCGTGATGATCACCGACAAACTCGCGAGCTACGCCGCGGCCAAGCGAGAGATCATGCCGGTGTCGAGCATCGGCAGCATAAGGGCTTGAAAAATCGCGCGGAAAATAGCCATCAGCCCACCCGACGGCACGAGCGGATCATGAAACGCTTCAAGTCAGCCGGGCAGGCCTAACGCTTTCTCTCAGCTCATGACCAAGCTAAGCCGGACCCCAAACACCACCGCCAGACCGCGGATCTGGTTCTCCAAGGTGACGCGCTGTCCGACCAGCTTCTTGCGGGCGATGATCAGGGCGCGCACCGCATGGGCCGGCAGAGATTTAACGTGCACGGGCTTAAAGAAGCCGGTGCGGGCGAGATGCGCCAGCCCGCGGGCATCGTTGCGGTCGGTCTTGTGAGTGGCGAGCGACTTGAGCGCCTGGTAGGCCTGCCGGCTCTCGATGCAGATCACAGCAAGCCAAGAGCAGCTAGGCCATGGAAGAGCATGGGCGCCATGCGGCCGGTCTCGAGCACGATCTTGGTGCAGGCAGGCGTCGACGCCAGCACGGCGGCAATGGCTTCTGCGGTGCTTGAGGCTTTTGCCTCCAGAACGACAGCGCCGTCCCGCTCGACCACACAGATGTGGGTCTCGTTCATCGAGACATCTAAACCAGCATAGTAGTCCATGGCTGCTCTCTCCTGTGCACGTGGCCCGCCGATGTTACCGGCATCCAGGGAGAGCCGCCCCATTACCCAATGTTGAAAAACTCCCGAGTGTCGCTACGTCTGTCTTTTACTAGGGTCAGTGTGACAGATCAGGCCCAGCATCCTGTATGCCGACGACGTGAAAAACGGCACTTGCGGACTTTCTCAACAAAATCTGCCAAAAGCGGACCTTAAATGGCTTGTGCTGCTAAACTCGACGAAGCGGTTGCTGGCGTTGCTTGTCTAGAAACCGTGCTCAGGAAGAGGAAGATGCTCAGCTCCAGTGCGTTGGAACCCACACTAAGAGAATAGCGCTCCACTAGGATGGAAGAGCTGTAGATACGTCAGCGCAGTGCAGCCGACAGCGCCGAGAGGGTATTCACCCAACGTACCGCATGCTCGACTGTCTCTGATTCAAAGGAAACTGTCACAGCATCCAGCCGGGTCGCCGCCGGAATCACCGCTGCGAGATCGCATAAAGCAGGTGTGTTGAGCTCGATCTCAAGCCGATAGGGACTTCCGAGAATGAACGGCGGGATGGATGATGCACTGCGGACAGCCACTTCTGCTTGGGCCCTAATGAGCGCCCGCGCTCGCTCGGGAGCAAAGCTACGCGCAACACGCTGTCCATGGGCATACTTGACAACAACGTGGTGTGCCTCAGGGAAAAAGGGCTTTGTCTCTGCCTGAAGTTGATCATCGCCCGTAAGCAAGATTACCGGGACGCCGAGACTTCCGGCATAGGCTCCATAGAGCCCGGCCTCCCCCACTTCGTGTCCGTTCAACCGGATCCGGCCAAAGGCAAAGCCGTTCGTCGTGTGGGCAAGAACCCCTGCTGAGCGTGCCTTAGCATGATAACCAAGGCAGAAGATGCCAGCATGCTCAGAACTGAGCCCTTCAAACATGTTGAGAGGCTTTGGTTTGCCGGAAATCAGTTCAGCGCGGGAATCGATTTCGTCGGGCAGCAGGTTGCGCATGTCCCCGTGGGAATCATTGACGAGAACGTCTGTCGCTCCCCCGGCGAACGCACCTTCGATCGCCGCATTAACCTCCAGTGTCATGAGGCGCCGGGCTCGCTCGTATTCGCCATTGCCCATGCTGACCTGCTGAGGGTTCACGACGCCGGCTACGCCTTCGATGTCGGCAGAGATGTAAATCTTCATCAGCGCACTCCTCCATGGCCAAAGGGATCGGAATTGCCATCTCCCCTGCGGCCCGCCTCGTCAGACAACCGATCTGCTAGACCTGACTGAGCTTGGGATCGAGGGCATCTCGCAGCCCGTCGCCAAGGAGATTAAAGGCGAGAACCGTTAGGAAGATGGCTAGCCCAGGGAAGAATGTCAGATGATCGGCAACACCAATGAAGCTACGCCCTGCCGAGAGCATAGCGCCCCATTCAGGCGTCGGAGGCTGTGCCCCTAGACCGATAAAGCTGAGACTTGCGGCAGTAAGGATCGATGTTCCGAACCGCATCGAGAAGTAGACAATAACGCTAGGAAGTGCCCCTGGAAGAATGTGCCGGGCCATCAGGATAGCGTTACGGACGCCGATAGCGCGAGCGGCATCCACATATACGGCCCGCTTAAGAGCCAAGGTTGAGCCACGCACCAAACGGGCGAATACCGGAATGCTGAATACGGCTACCGCCCAGATGACGTTCTCAATCCCAGGGCCGAGTATCGCCACAATACCGATGGCGAGCAGGATCCCCGGAAAGGCCAGGAGTACGTCGCAGATGCGCATGATCACGCGATCCAACCAGCCTTCGTAGAAGCCGCTGATCAGTCCGAGCATGATCCCGACGATACCGCCGATGGTCACCGCTAGGAAACCCACCATCAGCGAGATGCCGGCGCCATGCATGATACGGCTCAGAATGTCGCGGCCGTAGTCGTCCGTTCCTGCCCAATGTAACCAAGAGGGTCCTTCGAGCACGTGCTCGTAATCGGGGGCAGCGGGATCGTAAGGCGCGATCCACGGCGCCAGGAGGGCGACGAACACTAGAAGAATCAGAAAAACACCGGCGGCGACGGCCACCTTCTGCCTACGAAACTTGCGCCAGAACTCTGACCAGGGCGTGCGGATGCTCTCCGACGCGAGGGTCGAGGAAGACGACATGACTGCGCCGCTCATCGATAACGGATCTCCGGGTTCACGAGCGCATAGAGAACATCGACCAGAAGGTTGATGAGGATGAACTCAAGCGAGAACAGAAGAATTTCGGCCTGGATCACGGGGTAGTCGCGGAACGACACCGAATCGACGAGGAGGCGCCCCAAACCTGGCCAGGCGAATACGGTCTCCACGACGATGGAGCCGCCGAGAAGGAAACCGAACTGAAGTCCGACCATCGTGATGATCGGGATCAGCGCATTGCGCAGAACATGCTTCCAGACAACGAGACGTTCAAAAACACCCTTGGCTCTCGCGGTCCGAACATAGTCTTCCCGGGCGATCTCGATGAATGAGGATCGCGTGAAGCGCGCCATCACAGCCGCGACACCGGCGCCCAACGTGATGGATGGCAGGACGAAGTGGGCCCAGGTACCGTAGCCGCTGGTCGGAAACCATCCCAAACGGACGGAAAACCAGTCGATCAGCAGCAGCCCGAGCCAGAAGGACGGCAGGGATATGCCCGACACGGCTACGAGCATGCCGCCGTGGTCCTGCCAACGCCCGCGCCGGACTGCGGATGAAACGCCGATGACGAGGCCGAAGACAGTGGCCCACGCCATGCTGATCACGGTCAGCCAGAAGGTGGGCATGAACCGCTCCCCGATCTCCTCGGAGACGGGTCTGCGGGTCTTGAGCGATGTGCCGAAATCACCCTGCAACACGTTGCCGACATAGGTGATGTACTGCTCCCATAGGGGGCGGTCGAGACCAAGGGCTGTACGCACAACCGCAACATCCTGCTCGGTCGCATCCTGGCCCGCCACGAGCCGCGCGGGATCACCCGGCAGAAGGTGCACGAAGGCGAAAACAAGAACCGAAATGAGCAGCAGTACCGGCAGGATGCCGATTAGGCGCTGGACGAGATATCTGAGCATAGCAAACCGCGAGTGGCGCCCTGAGACCGATTCTGGTCCCAGGGCAATCCTTACTAGTTGAGTTCGGCTTCTTCGAGCAGAATACCGCGGTCCGGCAGGTAGTAGGCACCGGACAGCGACTTGGACTTGGCGGCCAAGAGGCGCTCGACCCCGAGGTAGATCCACGGTGCGTTCTTCCAGGCCACTTCCTGTGCCTTGGCGTAGGCCTCGGTGCGCTTCTCCTTGTCGGCGGTGGCGAGGCCGGCCTTGATCGCGGCATCCACCTCAGGGTTACTGAAGTACGCGACGTTGAACATCTTCGGCGGGAAGCTCTCACCAAAGAGAAGCGGACGCAGCTGCCAGTCGGCATCACCGGTCGACGCGGACCATCCGCCGTAATAGAGCTGCACGGTGGTCTCTTCCGGCTTCGACACCCCCCAGATCTTCTGCGCAGCGACACCAGCCTCGAGCGGAGTGACCTTCAGCTTCACGTTCACTTGCGCCAGTTGCTGCTGCAGGAACTGCATGGCGCGGATAGAGGTCGTGTTGTTGCCGGCGAAGATCTCGGTCTCGAAACCGTCAGGGTAGCCGGCCTCCTTGAGGAGTTCCTTGGCCTTGGCGACATCGAACGGCCATTCCTGCTGCTTGGCATAGAACGGCAGGCCCGGAGGAACGACCGATTCCATCGGATCCGCGTTGCCGTTGTAGACGATCTTAGCGTAGGCGCGCTTGTCGACAGCGTAGTTCAGCGCCTGGCGGACACGAATGTCGTTGAACGGCTTCTTGAGGTTGTTCATCGCCACGTACCAGGTGACGATTGACGGTTTTGAGATGACGTCGAGCTTCGGGTTCTTCTCAGCGACGGACGCCATTTCGGGCGGCAGCGGGTAGATAAATTGTGCCTCTCCCGTCTGGACCATGGCGAGCCGCGATCCATTCTCAGGCACGCTGCGGAGCGTGACGCTATCCACTTTCGGCAGACCTTGCTTCCAGTAGTTCTCGTTCTTGGCCACCTTCAAGGTGTCGGCCTGCCAACTCACGAACTTGTACGGACCCGTTCCAACCGGGTTGCGCATCACTTCCTTGCCGTACTTCTCCAGTGCGGCTGGACTGTGAATCATGGCACCGGGATGCGCCAGGTTGTTGATCATCGCGCCGAAGGGCTCCTTCAGCGAAAGCTTGATCGTTTCATCATCGACGACCGTGAACTGGGACACCATGTTCACGAGGCTGGCCCGGCTGAGCCGGTTCTCCGGGTTTGCCAGCCGCTCGAAATTGATCTTCACTGCTTGAGCATTGAAGGGCGTGCCATCGTGGAACTTGACGCCCTTGCGCAGGCGGATGGTGAACTCGGTCGCCTCAGGATTAGCCTCATAGCTCTCCGCAAGGACGGGAACCAGCTTCATGTCCTTGTCGAAGCCGAAAAGGCCCTGCAGGATCAGCCGCGATGCGGACTGGGACAGGGTGTCGTTTGCGTTGTGCGGGTCCAAACCCGTGAGATTGTCGGGTACACCGACCACGAGGTCCTTGGCAGCCCAGGCAGGCGTTGCCGCGGACAGGAGCAGTGCTCCCGCTATGGCTGCTTTCTTGAAACTAAACATACCTTCTCCCTTGGTTGTACGTCTATGCGGAGTAGATGCCCACCGGATGCTGAGCAACAAAGTGGCCGCCCGATACGTTCACGAGCGGCGCGACCATCGGCTCGTCGCCCACGCGCCGCGTGGGGCTTGGAACTTCTCCGGTGATCAGGGGACGCTCACGACCGCGCAGGCGTGGGTCGGCGATCGGCACTGCAGATAGCAGCCGGCGGGTGTAGGGATGTTGCGGGTTCTCGAAAATGTCGCGGCGTGTTCCGATCTCTACAATCTGGCCGAGATACATGACAGCAACCCGGTGGCTGATGCGCTCCACGACAGCCATGTCGTGAGAAATGAAGAGATAGGCCACGCCCAGACGCGACTGCAGATCCATGAGCAGGTTAATGACCTGCGCCCGAATGGACACATCGAGAGCCGCGACCGACTCATCCGCGATAATTAGTCTTGGATCGGAGGCAAGAGCCCGAGCGATACAGATCCGTTGCCGCTGGCCACCTGAAAATTCATGCGGATAACGCTCGGCATGCGTTGGTTGTAAGCCGACGTGTTGCAGCAACTCTGCCACCCGCTCTCGTACGGCAGGACCTTTCATCAGTCCATGGGTAAGGAGAGGCTCCGCGATACTGAACCCAACAGTCAAACGCGGATTAAGCGACGCGTACGGATCTTGGAAGATGTACTGGATCTTGCGTCTCAATCCGCGGCGTTCGCCGGCCGACAGGGTCGCTAAGTCGCGGCCTTCAAACCGGATAACGCCGCTGGTCGGCTCTAGGAGCTGCATCAGGGTGCGTCCGGTGGTGGACTTGCCGCACCCGGATTCTCCGACGAGCGAGAGGGTCTCGCCTGGCATGATATCGAAGCTGACGCCTTCGACCGCGTGCACCCGCGCTGTGACCCGGCTGAAGATTCCTTTATGCACATCGAACCGCGTGACGAGATTCTCCACCCGAAGAAGCGGTTCGGCCTTTGCGATCACAGTATCGTGCAGGGGCTCTGTAGTCTCGGCCGTTGCGCCTGAGCTGACAAGCGGGAACCGCGCAGGCAGGTTGCTCCCCTTCATGGCGCCGAGCCGAGGAACAGCGCTTAAGAGCGATTTCGTGTAAGGATGTTGCGGAGAAGAAAAGATTTCCGCAGTTGTGCCCTCTTCGACCCTGCGGCCTTTGTACATCACCACCACGCGATCAGCGATTTCCGCCACCACGCCCATGTCGTGGGTGATGAACATCATTGCCATGTTCATTTCGTCCTGCAGTTGCTGCATCAGCCGCAGGATCTGGGCCTGAATCGTGACATCGAGCGCCGTGGTTGGCTCGTCGGCGATGAGAAGACCGGGGCGGCAGGACAGGGCCATCGCGATCATCACGCGCTGGCGCATCCCGCCGGACAGCTGATGCGGATATGCATCCAGCAGGCGCTTGGCCTCCGGAAGACGTACCTTTTCCAGGAGCTGGAGCGCCTCTGCACGAGCGGCTTTCGCATCCTTGTCCTGGTGGAGAAGGATAGCCTCGCTGATTTGATCTCCGATCGTGAAGACCGGGTTGAGCGACGTCATCGGCTCTTGAAAAACCATAGCGATTTCATCGCCACGCATCGGCCGGAGATCACCGGCGGCCCCTTGGGAGAGATCCCGTACCGCGCCACTCCGGGTGCGATAGAGGAGCTTCCCATCGGCGATACGTCCGCCTCCGTATTCGAGCAGCCGCATGATGCTCAAGGCAGTCACGGATTTGCCCGAGCCGGACTCGCCGACAACCGCTAGCGTCTCCTTGGGCCTGATGTCGAAGCTTAAGCTGTCGATAACGGTGACGGGGCCACGCTCCGACGGGAACTCGACCGAGAGGTCGCGGATCGAAAGTAAGGTTTCCGTATTCATCATTCTTGCCGGCGACCTCGGCGCATAGTCCAGGTTCCACAATCCGGAGTATCTATCGTGCAGGTCGTGTTCCGTACAACCACAAGAGCCTCTTGGGTAAATCTGGACCGAGGGCCAACGTCCAGTGGTTCAGATGGCGACGCCGATCCTTCCCGCGGGTTATCGACCACCTCGACAGTGGCAGGAAGCGCCTTGTAGCGGACGGATTCCATGAATAGCAACCCTATGCACCTATTGTCACACTGGAACTGAGGGAGGCGGTCGGCTTCGCCCAACTGTGCGGCAGAAGGAGCCCATATCTCAGTGCCGGTTGAGTGTTGTCCGGCCTGTGCGGGATATGAGACGTGCGGCCGAGTTTGGAAGGAACTGCTGCTTCCGTCGCTCCGCGCACGTCGTGCAGAACATGCCCAATCAATGGCTTCGGAACATTGTGCTGGCGCTGCACACCCAAGTTGGGCGCAGATCCGTCGAGGGTGACCGCGAAACATGATTACGGGAACGCGGAACGTGTCTTCTGGGTCAAACTGAGCCTTGTAGCCTGACCCCATGAGAGGCGCTTACCCCATGACAGCGGCCCCTCAGCCTACTTCGGAGGCGTGCCACTACGTGAGATTGTAGGTGTATATTGCCCCGCCTGAGGAATCTTTGCCCGCTGAACGAGGAAATTCGCCGAACGCGGTTTTCGGATTTTGCAGCCCTGGCCCGGCCATCTCGGCTGAATAATGCGGTCCAAGTCAGGGCTGCCTCTCGCTCAGGCAGGCATCAGCATAGCAATACGGTGGATCCCGACCCCATTGCCGATGTTGGTGGCCTTGTCCGTCTTGCCCTTCCCGCAGGTGTAGAAGTCACCTTCCTTGACAGTGTAGGCTTCCTTCCCAGCTTTCTTGATGCTGAACTCACCGGCGAGGATGTAGCACATCATATCGACATCCATCACCGCCTCCTTGGGATCGGCAATTCCGGGTTGGTACACAACGTCGACGACTTTGATGCTCTTATAGGCATCCATCTCAGACGGGATCTCGCCGATTTCCACCAACCGACGACCTGGGCTGAGTTCCCTGCCGTCAGTGGGACCGTAGTTGGGGGCCCCTGCCGCCTTGGCGGATGTTGCTGACGCAACGAGCGGTGCCGCGGCGAGAGCTGATAGACCAAGAGTGACCGCCGATCTGCGGCTCATGAGCTCTGTCATGGTTTCCTCCTACAGTTGGCGTTTACAGACTCGGCGCAAGGAGACGCTATGCGGGCAGCAGGTCGATGATGCGCATGACCGCAACTGTGCTGCCGGTGTTTTTGCTGCGTTCGGGCAGCCCTTTGGCGCACGACCACACGTCACCCTTCTTATAGAGGTTGTCGCCCGAGCCTGTGTCGACGGTCAGCTCACCTTCTACCATGTGGCAGACCATGTCATTGGGCATGCTGCCACCGCTGGTGCTTGCACCAGGTTGGTAGATCGTATCCCGCATCGCGACCGTCTTATAGCTCGGGATCATCGTCTCTACGTCTTAGGAGTGCTATTTCCAGACCTTCCTGATGTACCAGACATCGGATAACACCCGTCATGGAATGGCGGCAAAGGGTGGACTTGCGTCTATCCCCTTCGGGACCGATGTCGAGAGAGGCGGCTGCTACCGCTTTATATCCCTTTGGTCGAGTGCCACCCTGTCCGCCAGAAGCCATCGTTCTGGCGGACAGGGTGGCGAGCCTGCGCGGCCTAGCTGTCTGGATGCGAGACCTCCTTGGCGTGAGCGACGACCTGGAGGGCTGGCGGCAACGCGTCTGAATCGGGTGGCTTGTAGCGCCGGTTGGTGAGTTTGGGCTCGGCGGCCAGGCGGCTTTGCACGACCTGCTCAGGAGATCGCCCTTTCAGCACGCGCTGGCGTCTTCGGTTATAGGCCTGGTTGAAGCCCTTGAGCAGCGTCTCCAGATCCCGGTGGCTGTCGA
>JAFAAP010000036.1 GCA_023426505.1 Pseudomonadota bacterium | reverse complement strand
CATTCCAGCTTCGTGTCGTCTGCTCGAACCAGCGGCCGATCTCGGCAGCGCTCTGCCCGGCGAGCGCGGCGCTGGAGCACGCGCTGGATCGACCCCACCATGTTGAGCTACCTCCCTGGTGATCGCCCACATTGCCGCGGGTTCCCGGACCATTCGGGTTGGGGCTGGCGGGATCATGCTGCCGAACCACTCCCCGCTCGTGATTGCCGAGCAATTCGGCACCCTGGCACGCCTGTTTCCGGGCCGCGTCCCGGGCTCGGCCGTGTCCCGGGCACGATCAGCTCACGCTCCGGGTCCTTCTATGAATCGCATGGGCCAGTTCAGCAATTGATCCGTGCATGGCTCCTGAGGCGAAGTACCAACGCACCCTCACGGGCATACGGCATCGGACGAGAAGGCGGAACCGATGAGTTCTGCATTTCAGCAACCCTTGGGCCATATCGAGGCCGCTGGTGGTGCGTCCACTTAGAGATCCGATGCCTTAAGTGTAGATCTGCACGGCCGTATGCGCCGGAGAGTCAGCTTCGGACTGCGTGTTCTGGATGATCTGGCGGAGCCAGCCTGGCAGCCCTGTTGTGCGGGAGCGGCAGGATTGCGATGAGGCCGCCACCAACAAGTTGCTGGTTCAGCAACTGGTCGGCGAGGTCATCGACGGGGACAACTCAAGAGCAGATACTGTCAATGGGGCTTCCGCTGTGCTTTGCCGCAGATGGCCAGCAACTACACCATGGGTCCTTCTTAGCGGCACAAGGACTGAGAGGCTGGTGAGCAATTATCTTTCTTTTCGCGTGAGGCGGCGCAGCAGGATGCGGCTCATGGCGAGGTAGAGCAGCATCTCGCCGGTCTCGATCAGGCGTTCGTAGTCCTTGGCCAGCCGCCGGTTGGTGGTGAGCCAACCGATCGTTCGTTCAACAACCCACCTTCGCGCGAGCACCTGAAAGCCGCTCGGCCGCGTCGGCGGCTCTGCGTCAGCTCGCATCCAGACGCCGCCGCTCCACCAGTGCTGCGGAATGGACAGCTACCACCCCAGCGCCCGGCGCAACCAGTCCTTCAGCCCACGATAAGCGGTGTCGGCCCATATCAACTTAATGGCCGGAAACAGATGCTGCAGACCCTCCAGCAGGAGTTCGGCTCCGGCGCGATCGTGGAGGTTGGCGGACTGCACCTTGTTCTTCAGCAGATTGCCTTGCGTATCAACGCGAAGATGGCGCTTGCGGCCCTTGATCTTCTTGCCGCCGTTATAGCCGCGCGGTCCGCCCATCTCAGTGGTTTTGACCGATTGGCTGTCGATGATCGCGGCTGTCGGATGCGGTGCGCGGCCGATCGTGCGGCGATAACTCTCGCGCAGGGCCTGATTGATGTGCTCCCACGTGCCGTTCTCGCGCCACTGAGCATAGTGGTAGAACACGGCGTAACGCGGAGGGTATTCGTGCGGCAGCATCCGCCACTGCGCTCCGGTTCGCAGCAGATAGAAGATGGCATCCACAATCCGTCGAAGAGGATGAATCTGTCGCCGCCCGGCTGGATGGCTGCGGGGGATTAGGGGCGCGAGCAGCGCCCATTCGGCATCAGTGAGATCGCTGGCATAACGACAGGTGTTCATAGCGGGGTTCCTCAACCGTCAAACCGCCCGCATCCGCCTTGCCAATCGTCGCAAAATCTATTGTGAAGCAACCATTTGAAATGAGCAATAAAATTGCTCACCAGCCTCTCAGGCCCCGAATTCAGCCACAATCTAACCCTTCAGTATAAGCTTGGCTGTTTGTGCCGAGGGGACTGCACCATACCACGCTACTTCTTTCACCTCGTCAAAGACGGCGAAACTGTCGCTGCGGATATGAGTGGCCATGAGTGTGCCGATGATCGGGGTGCGCGGCAGCATGCGCAGAGTGGTTGTAACTTGTTTGTGTCCCGGGACCTCGCAGCGGCCTCGTTGAAGGGGTATGGCATACAGGTGGAGAACGAGGCCGGACAGGTCCTTTTCACGGTGGCGCTGTCAAAGCTTCAGGTGACCTAATCTCCGACAGGCGTGCGTGAAGCCGGCCCACAAGGGAGCTTTCTTGGACACGGGGAATAAACCCGCGGCGGCAGCCGTTATCCCAAGCCGGCTCCCGAACGATCTTCGCGGTCCCCTTGGCCGGTATACTTCAGGCGCCCTCCCGCCAAGCCAGGGCGCCTCTTTTTTGGCGCTGGACCGGATGGGGCATCTCCTCGGCCAGATCGTGCGGAGAGGTTACGCGTGCGGCAGGTTCTCCCAGATGGAATAGTCAAAATGATCCAATCTATTTACCTTAAGAGATGTTCACGCGCCCGCGGACGATGCCTATTGTTTCGGAGCTCGACAGAGGGGCGTAGCTCAATTGGCAGAGCGTCGGGCCTCCAAACCCGATGGTGCAGCGTTCAAACCCTGCCGCCCCTGCCACTTTCCCGCAATTGTTCCCGTTGCGCATGACAACACCTTTGGGGCCGCCCCGAGAAATGCGGAACGCGGACAGGCGCACAACTTTTTCGGCGATCTGGATCGAGGCTCGTACGGTCCGGATTCGGGCGAAGCTCGCAATGCCTGACCGCACCTTCCCCCAAGACTCGGACGGTAGCTGGCTGCTCCGCACGGCCTGACACTGAGCGCGGGTCAAGGTGCCTCAACTACCTGCGCGCCGACAGAGGAAACAGTCGGCGGTCCATGGACTGTCGCAGTTGCGGGATATCCGGCCGGCGGTGCGCACAGGCCTGCCATCTGGATGAGGCCGAAGCCAAAGACCGGATCGCGCCCGGGTTGGCCGAGGTCACGCGTACTCTCCTCAAGACGCGACCGGACCATCTTAGCGTCCAGTTTCGGATTGGACGCCAGCACCAGTCCCGCTGCGGCCGATACGAAGGGCACCGCATAGGATGTTCCGGTGCGCAGCCTGCCGCTGCCTTGGGCTGAGGCTGTCCAAACATTCACCCCGGGAGCGGACAGGTCGATATAGGGACCGCGGGTGGCGCGCCGGTACACGTTGAGGTCGCGATCGACGGCCGTGACCGCGACGACGCCCGGATAGGCGGCCGGATAGGAGGGCTCGGCTCCGGCACCGTTGTTGCCGGCTGCCGCAACGATCACGATGCCCTTGGCCTGGGCGGCTGCAATGGCTGTCTGGAGAACCTCGTTGGCCGGACCGGACAGGCTCAAGTTGATGACCCGCACCGCGCGCTCGGCCAGTGCCTCAATCGCGGTGACCAGCGCCGTCACGTCCGTCCGGTCGGCCGTGCCGCCGTCACGGTAGAACGCATCAACCGCGACAATGCTGGCCTGCGGCAGGAGGCCGGGTGTTGAACTTCCTGGACGGCCGACGAGAAGAGCCGCGACGGCCGTGCCGTGATCCTGCAGCGAGGGGAGGGTGCGACGGGTGGGCTGGGCCACAACCTCGACCGACTGTCCCTTTAGGGCGTCGTGCTCGGCATTCACGCCCGTGTCGATCAGGCCTATGAGGGGAGCAAGTCCGCATTGTGTGGCATTCTGCCCCGACCACTTCACGAGCGATGCCCAGTTCGCGGGCGAGGACGCCTGGCACTCCGCGCCCGCGCAGGCCGGGGTGCTCTCATCGAGATAGTAGAACTGGTCGAAAGCGACCGAGGCCTGAACGTCGATGAGGCGGACCTGTTGCCGGGCCTGGGCCAGCGAAATATCGCCTGGAACTCGCAGCCTGAACACCTGGGGTGCCAAGCTGCCCTGCGTTCGGGTCTCGATGCGAAAGCCCCGCGCCGTCAGCTTTGCCAAATCGTCCTGAGACAGGCCCGAAGCGACGATGGAGCGCGTGGCTTGCCGTGGTCTGGGGCGACGGTCGATCTCCTCGGCGACCGGAATGGCCGTGAACGGCCGCGTCTGGACCGGAGCCGCCATCCTGGTCGCAGGTGTCGGTGCAGCAGCCTTAGCCTGGCCGGGCGACTGTTCGGTGGATGCGGCCGCCCTGCCTTGGCCCGCCGACGCCTTGTTTGTGCTCGGCTGGGCCTTGTCGTTGGCGCGCTGGCCTTTGCCGCTCAGTGCGTTTGCGGATCGCGGTGTGCGGGCTTGCGGGTTGCCCTTGCTGCTTGGGCCTGCACCTGCTTCCTTCCCGGGGCTGGCTTGCCGGCTATTGCCCACGTTGGCCTTGGCGCTATTGCCTCCGGCATTGTTGTAGCCCCTGCCTGCACCGGCAGGGCCGCCAATGCTGGCGTCGCTTGCGCGGCTGACACTGCCGTTCCAGCCCGCACCGAAGCCGCCGTTGCCTCGACCCAATCCACCTTCGGCACCGTTCCCGCGGCCTACCCCTGCGCCTATGCCGCCGTCCCGTCCGCCAGCGTTGGAATGGCCTTGCCCGCCGCCATTGCCATTGCCGTTTCCGACACCACCGCTCCTGCCACCTTCATTCCCGTTGCCACTCCCGGCATTTCCCTGGCTGCCGGCATAGCCACCTCCGCCACCGTTGCCGTGCCCACCGCCCCGTTCGCCGCCATCGGAATTGCTGTGGCCCCCGCTGTTGCCTGCACTACCGCTGGCCGAGCCAGCGCCATTCCCGGCGCCTCCATTGCCATTCCCGCTCGCGCCCCCGTTCCCGTGCCCGCCACCGTTGCCATTGCCGCCCCCGTCGCCGCTCGCGCCACCGTTGCCGTGTCCGCCTCCATTTCCATTGCCCCCACCGTTCCCGTTCCCATTCCCGCCACCGTTACCATTGCCGCCGCCGTCGCCATCCTTTGCGAAAGCCAACCCGTTTATGATGGAGGGACTGGCCCCATGGCCGAGATCCAGTTGAACGCGCAGCGGCAAGGTCAGCGCAATGCCTGCGATTGCGATGAGAATGGGTCGACGCCAGCGTGCCATCGTTCCCTCTCGTGCCGGCAACTCGGCCATGAGCCCGTTAGCAAAGGTGCGGTCGAAAATAGGACGGCAGGACTACTTCAGAAGGCTGACGGCACAATGCTGTGGATCACTTGTCGGTAGCCTACCTGAGATGAACGGAAGCAAACCAATCACGAAATGTGTCTGACTTCGAGCCTTTATGTGAGGCCCCGCAGGTGTGCCACCGCTCGCGGTTGACCCAGTCAAGCTGCCGGGATCCTTTCACATGGGCTTTCAGAGATAGAAGTCGGCTTCTGTCAATATGGGAACAGCCGGGAGATTGATGCGGAAATCTGCAATCTTGTCGCCGTTGACGTCGCCCGATAGCACACTGCTGCTGAAATTCAGCTGCCCCGGTTGACCCGTGAAGGAACTGCCGCCGATGAACAAGAATCCTTAGTCTCCTGCCAATGCGGTGTTCGCGTCAATCGTGCGCAGATCAATATGCTCGCTTCCTCGTACGAAGTCCTGAATGGTGTCACGCGCATTCGACGGGGAGTCCTGCGTGGAGTTGAAGTCGAACACATCCGCTCCGGCTCCGCCGAGGAGCATATCGGCTCCGGCCCCGCCATCCAGAACGTCGCTTCCGCCGAGCCCCGACAGCGTGTCCGCCCCGCCACCACCTTTAAGCAGATTGGCGGCTTCGTTGCCAGTCAGAGTATCGTTCCCGGATCCGCCGACGGCATTCTCGATCAGCGAACGGGCGTCGCCGTTGTAGAGCGGCGCATTGGCAATGTTGCCGACCGCAACCTCCGAGCCGTCCCAATGCAGCTTCGCAAGCTGGGACGTAGTTGTGGTTGTCCATTCCCTTGGGCGGAGATCGACCTTCAGACTAGTCGTGTACTCCGAGAGGTCGTATGTATCGCCTCCTCCCCCGTCCCACACCGTCAGAAGGATGCGGTTGGCTCCCGGTGCCCCCTGACCAAGGCCATTGATGAGCATCTCGCCCGTCGTCGGGCTCCAGGAATAGGTCGTGTTGCCGCTGTTGGTGGAGAAGTTGGCCCCATACATGTGCTGCACGGCCGCGATGTCATACATCATCAGCGATTGCGCGTAGCCCCAGGTTTCGTTCGTGTAACCTGCCGTCGTCGAAGCTCCTGCATACGAGCGATAGCTCATGACCGTGTACTCCATCGAGTCACGGTCTTGCGGCACGACATTACCCTCATGGGCATGATCCAGGCCGAGCGTGTGCCCGATCTCATGCAGGAAGACGAGGTGGGCGTAGTTGCCTCTGCCAGGGCTGGTGAAATAACCGCTGGAGGTGCCGAACCAGGCATCGCCGCCGGCGGCCGCAGTGGAAGGCGAATACGCCCAGGCAGTCCCGGGCTTGTCCGACAGGGCGAAGCGGAGGTCGCCATGTTGGGCCGCCGTCTCGGTGACCTGCGTAAAGCCAAGATTCGCAACCGAGGAGTACGCTTTCAAAACAGTGCAGGAAGTTGCCTACTGGATGGCGCTGAGCACGCCGAAGTTGGTGGTGTCCTCAGCCGCGCCGTACGCGCTGCCGTAATAGGAGCCATCGCTTGGAAAGCTGTAGGTTAGATTGTTCGTTGCCCATCTGTAGCTGCCGAGAAGACCGTCAACATAAGCGTTTCCGGTAACATTGTTGGACGCAATTGCAGGCATGAAACCATCCACTTTGGAAAGTATTCCGGGGAATAAGGGCGAACACTCGCCGTGGACTGCTAAGGCTCTTGTTGGAATGCCAAGCTGGCAACTGCCCCTGAAGAGGTAGTCTCTTATTTAGGACTGGCCTGAGATGTGGGCTTCGCCGGTGTCCTACGTCGCCGTACCCCATTGCGAGAAACCGCTGGCAAGGTGCCATCCTGTCAAGGTTCTGTGCATGAGACGGTTTCCTTGACACGGCTGGCGCGAACGTCAGGGTCTGGCACATCTGCAAAGATAACTGAAAATCGACAAAGGGTGGGCAGACCAGAAATTCGTGAGGGTACGGCGATGCCCTTGTGTGACCCGGCCGGTGACTAAACGCGAATAGGTTCGATCTCAACGAATCATTTGTGCAACATCCACCCCATAGGCCGTGACCCCTCCGGCCTACGCGACCTTCCAAGATATGAAATCGCTCTAACGAACGACACGTCAGCGTTCGTACGCAACCAAGACTCTAAGCGGCCGTTCAGGTGAATGGCCTGGGCACGGCACTGAACGCCATTTTACTCCTGATGCCAAAAAGCTCCCTCACCGCGATATCCTGGGCGCGAAAGAGCTATGCCAAAATCCGCTGCAATCGACTAAACCCCTCAGGCATGACACCCAAGGTCTTCTTCCGCTGGGTCGCTTGGCTGCTCGTCCTTGCTATTGCGGCCTTCACTCTCGCGCCTATCGAGCTTCGGCCCGTGACCGGCGCTCCGGTCAACCTGGAGCGGTTTGCCGCCTTCGCGGTGATCGGAGCTGCCTTTTGCCTCGGCTACCCGAAGCACCGCTTGCCGGTCTTGGCCCTGCTGCTCGGGCTCGCCGGGTTCCTTGAACTCGCCCAGAACCACGTCCTAGGCCGCCATGGTCGCCTGCCTGATGGCTTGGTGAAGGCGTCAGGCGCTCTTCTCGGAGTAGCTTTCGCCATGCTCGTCGAGCGCCACAAGAGAGCCCCATAAAGGGGGCTTGCCCCCTCGCGTGGTGGTAGAGTGACGCCTGACGACTTCAACCAGCAGAAACTGGAAGCGCAACTTCGAGCCATCGATGCTCAGTTGACTCAGGTCAGGCGAACGAGCCGCGTCACCTTGTGTGTGTCCGAGAGGCAATTCAGATCACTGCATCGGCACCGGAATCGGCAGAACGCTCGATATCTTCCAGCCCTCAGGCGTCTTGACCAGGATCGGGTTCATGAGGAAGCGGGCGGGCTGGGCGGTCTGACCGGCAGGAGCGATCATAAAGGTGATCGGGACATAGAGTTGGGCCACTCCCGGCTTGATCTCGAACACCTTGATTTCGTCCGTCTTGGGATCGAGAGACCATGTGCCTTGATAGAGTGCCTCGAACCGCTTGAGAGCGGCCTCGCGGCCCCAGACAGGTGCCCCTCTGGTGATCCAGAGAAACTGCGGGCTGTCGAGCAGCATGTCGCCCACAGCCTTCAGATCATGGGCATTCTGAGCGGCGACGAACTTGCTGAATTGCGCCTTCCCCTCGTCCTCAAATCCGGCCTGAACGGAACCAGCAAAAATCATGAGAACTGCCGCGAGTGTGGCGCGTGAACCTGTCCACATAGGAGTCTCCTCCGATGTCAGCCAAGAACGCACTTTACACCCGAACACCCGATCGACCCGAACCATAACGGGGAAACTTGGCATTGTACGCCAGAGCCCCTGACCCGGATCAGTTGGGTTCTATAAGCGGGTTATGCGCCCCAGGGGGTCCAAGGCTGGTCCTCGGTATTCGGCCGTTCGATGGCGAGCGACACCGTCATCGTGAGCACCCGCCGTTTGTGTTCGTCGCAGACCTCGATGATGATGATGACATGACCGGCCGGACGCAGCGGCAGATCGCGTGTGACCTCACCAGCCAGGCGCGCTGCGTGGCACTTGGCCGCCTCTAAGTCCTCAAGATCCTCACCGCCCGGATCAGGAACGAACCGCGGTCACTCCCGGACGTCGAAGTAGTATCGAGGCATAGCGAGATCCTCTAAGGCCGGTGGGTCAAGGTCCACTGGCCCCGATAGTGCCGCAGCTTTTCGCGATCCTGGATGCGCGCGAGTTCGGCTCGGATCCTCTGGGCCGTCTTGCGCCCGATGTTCTCGAAGCGCTCGATCCGACCGGCGGCGGCCCTAAGCTGGTCGAGGGTCATGATGTGTTCCCGCTGCAGCACGGTCCAGGCCCGTCGCGGCAGACGCAGGCCGTCAATCGGACCTGGGATGGATTCTTCCTGCAGCATCTGGCTGGCCTCCCAGCTTGGCTTTTCAAGGATCAGGCGGTGCAATCCCGGCGGCAATTCACTCTTCGGGTGTGGCTTCTGCCCTGGCCGAGGAGGGTAAAACTCTTGGCCAGGGCGAATTGCAGCATCTGAGCCCACGGCGCCGGATTGGTACACAACGCATCCGGTTGCCCCAATCTGGCTGGTCAGGGTAAACAATCCGTTGTCATCTCAGAGACCGCGATAGCCGCGCCGCTACTTCGCCGCGGCTAAAGCGCTTTTGATCTGGGCGTGAATCTATTCGGGTGGGCTGTGCGTTGACTGTAATATGGCCCAGGAGGCGAGCCATGCCCCAGCCCTATTCTGCTGATCTGCGTGCGCGTGTTCTGGTTGCCTGCGAGCGGGGCGACCTTCCTCAGGTCGAGATTGCCCGCCGTTTCCAGGTCTGTCCTGCCACTGTGTCGAACTGGCGCCGCCAAGAGCGCCAGGAGGGTCGACGCGGCCCCAAGCCGCACAGCGGCGGCGTGCCCTCGCGCCTGGATGCCGCAGCTCTGGAGGTGCTGCGTCAGCTCGTGATTGAGGACAATGACGCGTTGCTGCGCGAGTATCGCGAGCGCCTGATCGAGCGCACCGGTGTGACGGTCTGTCTGGCGATGATCTGCGAGGCGCTCAAGCGCCTCAAGCTGCGTCCGAAAAAAAGACGCTTCGGGCGGCCGAGCAGGAGCGGCCCGAGATGGCCGCCGAGCGTGAGGCTTACCGCCAGCAGATGAGCGTGCTTCCCGCGGAACGCTTGGTGTTCCTGGATGAAAGCGGCGTCACCACTAAGATGGCGCGCACCCATGCGCGCGCTCCACACGGGCAGCGCGCCTGTGGCTCGATTCCGCTGGGCTCCTGGCAACGACTGACGGTTTTGGGTGCGCTCGCGTGTGAGGGCCTGGTGGCCACGATGAGCATCGAGGCCTCGACTTCTACTTCCGTGCTATTGGCCTATCTCGAGCAGATCCTGGTACCGGCTCTCAAACGCACCAAGCCGGATGCCATTCTGGTGATGGACAACCTCCGCCCGCATCACGCCACCGAAGTGCGGGACCTGCTCGATCAGGCGGGGATTGGGCTGTTGTACCTGCCGCGCTACTCGCCCGAGTTCAATCCGATCGAGCAGGCCTGGGCCAAGGTGAAGGAGCGGCTCAAGGCCAAAGCCGCACGCACTCTCGAAGCCTTGGAAGCAGAGCTCAAACCCGCCCTCGACAGCATCACCGCAAAAGATGCCAAAGGCTGGATCAGGCATGCCGGCTATGCTCTACAGTGAAACCAAATGCGCTTTAGTAACCGCCCTTGATCTCAATTTGCGGACACTTCGACCAGTTCCTGCCCATTAGTGGCGGTTCGGCCCAAGTTGTGTCCTTTGCAGGACCCGCCGCCAAAGCCAATCCAGTGCTGAGCAGATGCCATAGAGCAGAGCAGCTGTCAGGAGAGCAGCCGGCCAGAAGTAGATCGCGTGGGCAGTGGCGTAGTCCAATCCGCTCGGAATCAGCACAAAGCCGGTCCGGCCGAGAGCCCAGGTGAGGGCTACCCCCATTGCAGCCACAGGGTAGGTTGCCAGCACCAGCCCGAGAGCGCCCCAGCCATCTGGCGCTGTGTGGGTGAAGTCAATCCAAGCATAGAGAGCGAAGGCCAGGTACAACGTGGGCGGAACATAGGTCCATCGCATATGCACCATCCTGGCCCACCTCCTGATCAAGGCACTACTACCACACTCGTTGCAATAAATCTCGATACCTCGCTGCCGCTTCACCGCGGTGATGGCCTCGAGCGTCTGGCCTGCTCGAACTCTCTGGTGAAGTTCTCGACCAACTCCTGCCCGTTGGGGCCGGACCGGCTCCAGTTGCGCACCAGCCAAATCATGCCGAACAGATCGCGCTCGAGCATCAGGCTATAGAAGCGACCAGGACCTTTCGCGCATTTTTGGTAACGCTGCTCCAGTTAGCCGAGAACCTGTCCGACCGGCGCGCGGCCGATGCTGCCCGAAGCGCCCGAGGTAGCCCAAAGAGTACGGCATGGTAGCTCAGGCGATCCGTGGAACATCGGTGTCGCTAAAGCTTCAATTCTGCTTGACTATGAAGACAATGCAAAGCTCGATCAGGAGCAAAACAGAGCGCCATGAGCAGCTATGAAATACTTATTCCTCAACTCATCATCCTGTGTGCTGGCGCTTTCTGTACCATCGTGGCCATCTACTGTTTCCCATCACCTCAGAGTTTGCCCATCCTGAGCCTCATCCTCGTCGCAACAGCAATCGCCATCCTCATAAGTGTCACTGTTGAGTTATTGCCCTGATTGGATAGTCCCTCCGCCAGAACGTGTGAGGCCCGATGGACGAGAAACCCTTGCAATCAACAAGGCCAGCCGAAGTGACACATATGATCAGCTTGGAAGTTCTTATGCTTGTCGCGCTTCCTGCTGTCTGCATCTTCACAGCGACTGCTGTCAACTACGTCACGCCGCGTGAACAAGGAGACCCCAGCCTTTCGGGAGTTGCTCTCGCAGCCCTAATCGTGACGAGTGTGGCAACCCTGCTATCTCTTATTATGGGTCCAGATCCTAAGCCGTCAGTCAATGCTCTGGGAGTGCGGGGCCAAGCCAAAGCCTCTCGCCCGGAGGAACAAAGCACCATCGGGTCCTGGGACAACACAAAGGAAGTATACTGGACGCTGCGCCAGCAGCTAGCCCCACGTTGACCAAGCTGAGCCGGCGGTCCTCACATGCTCACCTGATACGGTGCCTCCGGCTCCTGACAGGAAGTGCAAACATCAAGGCGAAAGCCGTCAACGTGCTTGCCACCATCGGGATACAGAGAAGAGCAAATCCCGGATTATAAAGCCATAGTGCCGCGATAACGGCTACTCCGGCGAAGAGACCACCTGTTGTGAACGCAACTCTCATAGTTCGGGCCTCCGGCCGCTGCTGGTTGTGAGGCTTGGACACAGAGGAGAATGGAGCCATCTTCCCGAAGGCTCATTATTGTTCGACGCCCTTAGGTAAGTCGGAGGTCGGTTGAAACATAAGCAAACATACCTTGGTTAATGATCCATTTCCGGCGCAGTGAACAGCTTGATGAATGAGGCTGGATTAGAGTTGCAAAGACCGAGGCTGACCGCCTCAAAATCGGGGCCTAGCGGTCTGCTCAGACCCGAAATTTCCAGCAGAAATTTATGAGCCCAGATGACGACGGTTGGATGGCGATGTTCCCCTTTTCCCGCCTTTCCTTACATGGCAGACTCGCGACGCGCCCTCGGCTCCCGCTTGGGCTTCGGCTTCTCCGCCCCCTCTATCGTCTCCTCAGGCTTGATCTGAGGTTTGCTGCAAGGCTTCACGGGTCGACCCCGTTTGAAGGGGGCGCTTCCGCTGGTTTCAATTCGAGCCTCCCTCGCTAACACCTGACGCCTAGGTTCATGAAGCCACATGGTCCGATACACCCTCCACCACAGCACGACAGGACAGAGGCAGGCGGCAAGTAGCTGGCCGCAGTCGAATCCGAGTGCCAATCCCCCGGCTCTTGTTGAGGAACCGTAGCTCCCGATCACGAGCCCAAGGATTACTGCGACTGCTCCCGCTCCGAGGGTCCAGAGAGTGGCCGCGATGGCGCGTTCGAAGAACGGCTGAAGACCCATGGTGTCATATGCCTCAACAAGGGCGAAGTGAGCGACTCGTGCGCTGAAGGAGATGTAGGGCGTGCAGTCCTGGCTCGGCCTCCTTGGGGCACAACCCGCCCATACGGAAAACCCTGCCGAAATCTGATGTGGAGAATTCTTGCATTTGTTGGGTTTTGTGGTGGCCTCATGTCTATACGGCAAACAGCTGAATTTCGTATCAACTTGGCTATTGTTCTGGTTAGTCATCCGACACAAGGGGCAGCCATCATGAGCAAGCGAGCAGCCGTTTATGTTCGCGTCTCCGCTGACGGGCCGACGGTCGAGAACCAACGAGCTGATCTGACGAAACTGGCGGAGCTGAGAGGCTGGGATGTGGTCGCGACCTACGAGGATGCCGGGATCTCAGGAGCCAAAGGCAGGGACAAGCGCCCTGGCCGCGACAATCTCAAGGACGCCAAGCGTCGTCGCTTCGACATCGCTCTGTTCTGGGCGGTTGACCGGCTGGGCCGCTCCACATCTGCCGTGGTGACTGCGATGGATGAGTTGGAAGCAGCGGGGGTCTCGCAGTTCTACTTCAAGGAAGGCATGGACATATCCACGGCTCACGGTCGGGCGATGCTGGAGATGGCTGCGGTGTTTGCTCGGCTCGAGCGCGAGATGATCCGGTCACGGGTCAACGCTGGCCTTCAACGGGCGAAGGATGAAGGGAAGACGCTCGGTCGCCCGAAGACCAAGCCGAATGTGGAAGAAAGCATCAGGAAGATCCGTGCCGAGAACCCGAGCCTCGGGATGATCAAGATTGCGAAGCAGCTTGGCGTAGGCGTCAGTGTCGTTCAGCGGGTGCTTGCGCCATGATCACCTGAGGTCGTGCTGCAATTCATTCCATGAAGCCTGACCGCACCTCAGATAGTCCTGACCATCGGACATAGCGCCCCGGCTGACGAGCCTTCCTTTTGGGGTAGAGTACCTGAGTTCTCTAAAGGGCAGTGAAACCAAAGCATTACCTAGGCTATATATCTAGGTCATTCTGCACAAAGAACGGCTTTGGTGTTCAGCTATGGCTAAGAACCACAGTGAAACGAGCCAGATTGGCCGCGGCTTGGTAAGCGGGAGCTTAGTTCGAGGAGGTTGGCAAAGCAGAGCATTGGGGGGAAGAGATCTGAGCGGAGAAGGTCTGGCAGCCAGAGCCGAACGCAGCGGAGGTTTGGCTGAAACCCTTGATGTTTTAGCTACCGGCAATGCCGAAGAGGATCTCTTTCAGCTTAAGTCCTACATCGATCGCCTCGCCAAAGCTGATCCCAAAGACATTCAAGAGGTAGCGGCCTCTCAGCTTCAGTTTATGACGAGCAATTACAAAATTGTTCTATCCCAATCGCGCCGATATTTCTTCTGGGGGCTGGTCACAGCAGGAGTCGGTCTCTTCTTTTTCGTAATTGCTGCAGTATATATTGTTGCATCGGGCAATACTGGTGCCGCCATCGTGCCGATTCTCTCCGGGGTCGTAATTGAGGCGATAGCGGGTCTATTATTCCGCATGTCTGGACACGTCGCAGCCGAATCGCATGAGTTTCAGGCTAAGGTCGAGACAATACACCGGCAGTTGTTAGCCAACAGTATCTCCGAAAGCCTTAGCGGTGACATGAAAGAAAAAATCCGCGCTGAGTTAGCCCGCAAGATCGCGAATATACGTCTAACTTCTTGGCTCGCCACTTCATCAGAACCGTCTCAAGAGAGTGGTCAGACCTGATTTTGCATGTCTTGGCAGATGGCTTCTACCGGTGCTCTTCTCATGATTCCTCCTTACTGGCTCCTGAACATCTGACCTTCGACATGGAGTCACTGGCGATCTTAAAGGCGGACACTAAAGTCGAGGATACGCCGATTCAAATGGTCATCATGGGCGAGGCCTATCTCCAGCGCGAGAAGAGCGACAAACCCAACCGCTTCGTCTGCCTTGTCAGCGATAAGGGTAAGGTCGTGCTCACCTTCTTCACCGAGCAGTGGGCCGCATGATACATCGTGAGAAGCCTCAGGTCTCTGCCAAAGCCATCATGGGCACAGGTATCCCCGAGCGCCGTCCGACGTGCACTTGGTGCCGTTTGGCAGGGTCACGCCGCCCGTTCCGTCGGGAGCGACATAGGCTCCGTTCGGCAGCCGGAAGCCGCCCGATCCATCCCCGGCCACCGTCGTCCCATCGGGCAGGACGTATCCGCCGGCCCCATTGTAGGTGATGCGCTTCGCATTCAGAGGCGAGGGGGCGATCGCCGGGGGCGGCGCGCCAGCCGGGGGGCGGGGATCGCCCACGTTCGCAGGCGGCAGGAGTTGGGCCTGCTGCTGTCCTCCGGACGACACGCAGGCGGACAGAGCCAAGGACAGCAGCAGGACGGGCGGCAGACGCATCGGGTCCTCCGAATAGAATGACAAAGGGCCAAGCCTGACGAATGGCCGTGCATGATCGTCGGCAGTTCCTGAAGCGATGGTAAATGTGGGCTCTTCGTGGGATGGCGTAGTCCCTTCAGCGATACACGGCTGCCATGTCAGGGTAGCGGCTCCCCGCGGCTGCACCAGCCGGGAGGGCCTCAGAGACGTGCGTCACGTCCTCTGCCGACAGGCGCACCTTCAAGGCCCCAAGGTTTTCGTCCAGCCGCTCGCGCTGCTTCGTGCCGGGGATTGGCACCACGTCGGGTCCTTGCGCCAGAAGCCACGCCAGGACGAGCTGCGCTGGGGTGCATCCCTTGGCCCGCGCGAGCGCCTCCACCCGGCCGACCAAGGTACGGTTGTGAGCAAAATGCTCCGCCTGGAAGCGGGGATGCTGGGCCCGACGGTCTCCCTTGACCTGCTCCGGATCATGGATGCCGCCGGTGAGGAAGCCGCGACCGAGCGGCGAGTAGGCGACAAAGCCGATGCCCAGTTCCCGAGTGGTCCGCAAGGTCTCCTCGGCCTCCTGCCGGTAGAGCAGGGAAAACTCTGTCTGAACGGCAGTGATCGGGTGAACGCTGTGGGCGCGCCGGATGGTGTCGGGTCGAGCCTCAGACAGGCCGAGATAGCGAACCTTGCCTTGCCGCACGAGGTCCGCCATGGCGCCAACCGTGTCCTCGATCGGCACCTGCGGGTCGACCCGGTGCTGGTAGTAGAGGTCGATGACATCAACCTTGAGCCGCTTCAGGCTGGCCTCACACGCCCGGTGTACGTAATCAGGCCGGCCATTCACTGACTGCCCTGTCTCCGAGCGCACCTGTCCGAACTTGGTGGCAAGCACCACCTCGTTACGCCGCCCGGCAATAGCACGCCCGAGCAACTCCTCGTTCTGGCCCCAGCCGTACATGTCAGCGGAATCGAGCAGGGTCACGCCTTGGTCAAGCGCATAACCGATAAGGGAGATTGCCTCCTCGTCTGTGCTCTCGCCATAGACGCCGGAGAGAGACATGCAGCCAAGGCCGAGCGCTGAGACGCGAAGACCTCCGCTCCCGAGTTCGCGCGATTCAAGAGTATTCCGCTGTGACATGGCGATCGTCCTCCGCGGAGCCGAATCTAGGTCACGACGGATCCTCCGCCAGCTTGTGGAAGGCCGGTGCAGGGATCGGTGCGTCCGCATCATTGTTGCGGACGGCTGGACTTAACGGCAAGTGGTGCATCTTGATCGAAGGAGATCCACCCGCATGTCAATGGTTGGATTTAGGCGGCATGAGGTTGTTCTTCGAAGGAGACGCCATACACGGGCAGTTCCTCGTCGTAGCCTTTGAGAGGGCGCGGTCCGAGCGAAGTCAGGACGCGCTGGCCCTTCACGGCCCCAGCGACTTTCTCGTCGGTGAGGATCTCCCGATCGGCGGCCGACGCGCAGAGTCGGGCGGCAAGGTTCACCACGCTGCCGATGGCGGTGTAGTCGAAGCGGCTCTCGTACCCGATCCGCCCGACCGTGGCCGGGCCCATCGACAGCCCCACGCCGAACCCGATCCGGTGGCCGTGCGACCGCCAGCCGACGATCAGTTCCTGCACGCTTCTCTGCATCTCCACCGCCAGATCCACGGCTCGGATCGCAGGCTCCTCGACCGGAACGGGAGCATTGACAAGCACCATTACGCCATCGCCCGAGAAGCTGGTCAGCGTCACCGCATGCTTGGTGATGATCCGGCCCAGCGCCTCGTAGTACTCGGAGAGCACACTCATCACCTCCTCGGGCGCAGTCCTTGCCGAAAAGGCGGTGAAGCCGCGCAGGTCGCAGAACACGGCCACGACTTCGGTGCGACGGCCCTCGAGCACGCCGTCATCGCCCTTGCGGTCGACCAGTTCGGCCACCTGCGGGGCCAGGAACCGCCTGAGCTTGGCAATGCGCTCCTGGCGCTCCTGCGAGACGGCGAGCTCAGCCGCCATGGCGTTGAAGCTGTCGGCCAGCCGCTGGAACTCGTCCCCTGTTCTGATCTCGATGCGGTGGTCGAACTGTCCGGCACCGATGCGCTCGGTGCCCTGCTCGAGCAGGCGAATTGGCTCGGTCATCCGGCGGGCCAGGACGAAGGCGAGCAGACCCGCAACGGCGGTGCCCAGCAGGAGAAGCCCTGCCGTCCGCCACAGGGCGGCATAGATAGGTGCAAACGCCTCCGTGAGAGGCTGCTCGACGATGACGGTCCAATCCGGTCCTGTGACCGGGGCGGCAGCGGCCGCAATATCATTGCCTTCTGCGTCCCGACTGGTTGCAAGGCCTGCACCAGCCCGCATGACGGCCTCTCGGATGGCCTGGAAGGGCGCCAGGGTGGCCTCGTCGGCCCCACGCAGGACGAGGCTGATGTCGGGATGGGCGATGAGGCGGCCCGGCCCGTCCAGCACGAAGGCATGGCCGGTCTCCCCGACCTTGATCGCCGAGATTACGTCCCAGATCAGCTTGAGGTTAACCTCGGCCGCGACGATGCCGACCGACGGGCGATTGCCGGAGATCGCTACCCTCAGGTAGGGCTCGGAGCCGCGGTAGTAGCTGACCTCGCCGTACCATATGCGCGCGGCGTGGGCCCCGAGGACGGCTGGATCCGTCGAGCGGTCCGTCCGGCTCTCGGTCCGGTTGAGGCCGATGCGCGAGACGTACAACCTTTCCCGACCGGACCCATCGACGAGGGTGAGGCTGACGATGGCGGGCACCTGACGCAACAGGCGCAGGGCGTCGATGCGCCGCCGCTCGTCCGGCTCCTCGCTCCAGGGGAGCTGCACCAGCCAGCCGAGCTGACTGGTGATGCCATCGAGGAAGCCTTGGATTTTGGAGGTGGCCGACCTGGCTTCCAGCCCCAACAGTTGATCTAGCCTGGCCCGCTGGTCCCGGTAGCCGAGCCACGCTTCGCTGATGCCATTGGCGCCGAGTGGAACGACCACAGCCAGGAACAGCACGAGGAAGTACTTCTGAAAGAGGCCGCGGAGCCGGGGACGCTGTCCGCTCATCGTTGAAAGCCTCGACCCGTCCCGTAGGCCGCAATTCCCGCACCCCCTGAGCCGCAATCCGCGATGGATGCCTCGGCCATGGTTAGAGCTATGGGGGCAACCTCTACCATCACTCGATCACCTCGGCCGCACGGGCGAGAAGTGCGGTCGGCACGTCAAGCTGGATGCTCCTTGCCGTCTTGAGGTTGATGGCCAGCTCGAAGTTCTCAGGTCGCTCGATCGGCAGGTCCGACGGCTTGGCGCCCTGGAGGATGCGGGACGTGAGATAGCCAACCCGCTGTACGCTCTCGGCCAGGTTGGGGCCGTAGGAGAGCAGGCCGCCCGCCTGTGCAAACTCGGTCCACCCCAAGAGCGTCGGGATCCTGTGCCGAAGCGCAAAATCGACCACCTGCTTCCGGCTCTCCAGCATGACGCTGTCGGGAAGGAATATCAGAGCATCGGGTGCAGCCGGATCGATCGCGGCGAGGAGCTGTTCGACCTCGGCAACGCTTCGGGTCGGAACCCACTCCAGATGCATTCCCAAGGCCTGTGCCGTCCGCTCGGACGTCAGGACCTCAAGCTGGTATCCGGGATGCATCGGGTCGCCCAGGAGCACCACCCGTCCAACGGTGGGGGCAATCTCGCGCACGAGTTCCAGGCGCTTAGCGTTCAGCTCAGCGGCCATGAAGGTGACGCCAGTGAGATTGCGCCCGGGGCGTGCGAGGGTGCTGGTCAGGCCGGCGGTGATTGGATCTCCGCTGAAGCCGTACACCACCGGGATGCTCGTGAGCTCGCGAACCCCGTAGATGGCGCCGCCCTGGGTCGCGATCGTCGCGATCACGGCGGGCTTCATGGCAACGATCTCCGCCACGAGTCTGGCAAGACGCTCCCCTCGGTCACCATCCGTCGAGCGGGCGAGAATGCGCACATTGCGCCCGTCGATGAAGCCCTGCGCGGCGAGGCCGGAGCGGAACGCTTGCAAGTATCGGTCAACCTGCTCCAGTGGATAGATGGACAGCCAGGCAATCAGTGGGAGATCCTGCCCGGCCGCGGGCGTTACGGTAGCAATTGCCAGGAAGGAGAGGACCCCGCGGCGGGTCAGGAGAGGGGGCGGAGCGATCATCGGGCCCTCATCGGGTTGTGTCGCGTCCTGGCAATTATGAAGCCGCACATCCCGCCCTGCCAGCGGTTTGTCCCTTTGGCACAGGCAATTTGGGACATCGCCTCCTGCGAAACTTACTTGTGCTGTCCCTCGCACGGCTCGAGCGGGAGGTGTATGCTCGCGGCTTGGCCCGGGTATCCCGCTTGCGAGGTGATCCCATGAGGCGGCGGACGTTCCTTACTGGTCTTGGCAGCGCGATAGCCGCATGGCCACGTGCAGTCGGGGCACAGCCCGACCACCGTCACACCATCCTGTGGGTGTCCACAGAAGCCCAGCCCGATCCCTTCATTGCCGGTTTCCGAGAGGGCATGCAGGCGCGCGGCTACATCGAAGGTCAGAGCCTCGCGTTCACGCTCCGCTATGCCCCTGGCGACCCAGGCACGCTTCAGGCGATGCTTCCCGAGATCCTCGCCCTCCCGGCAGATCTGATCGTCTCGAGTGGACCCGCCATCATCGCAACGAGAGCCGTGACGGCCAAACCTGTCCTGTTCGCGATCAGCAGCGATCCGGTCGCACTCGGCATTGCCGAAAGCCTCCCCCGTCCCGGGCGCAACTTCACCGGCATCACCTTCATGTCGCTCGATGTGGCGCAGAAGCGGGTCGAGATCCTCACGGAGCTGGCGCCGCGTCTGCGAACCCTGGCCGTCCTGTCCAACTCCACCCATCCTGGTGAACAAGCCGAGTATGACGCCACCAGGAGAGCGGCGGAGGCTTTCGCTCTGCGCCTGGTCTATGCGCCCTTCGCTTCGGGCGCGGACATCGACGCTGCCCTGGAGCAGATACAGGGCTCAAGGCCGGATGCGATGCTCGCCTTTCCCGGCGGGGCAACAAGGGTGCACAAGGCGAAGATCGCCGAGTTTGCACGGGCTCATGGCTTCCCATCCATGTTCGGCGCGCGTGAGCACTGCGAGGTGGGAGGTCTTGCCAGCTATGGGGCGAACCAGCGGGCCACCTATGTGCGGTTGGCAGCCTATGCGGATCGGTTGCTCATGGGCGAAAAGCCCGGCAATCTACCGATCGAGCAGCCAACGACGTTCGAGCTGGTTCTCAACGGGAGAACCGCGCGGGCGCTCGGGTTCGAGATCCCGCCAAGCCTTCTCGCCCGTGCTGACGCGGTGATCGAATAGGCGCTGGTGTGGTTCCGCTCGGCGGGGTCTGCTGTATCCATGAAAGACCTTCCCGCGAAATTCGCCCCGCATCTGCCGTAAGCCCAGGCTGTCGTCGACAGGGATGGTCCGGCCGTGCTCCTGCCGGCTTGCCGGCAGTCGTGCGGGCAAGCGCCTGGAAGGCTCAGGTACGGCTGTGCGCGCTATCGTCGGGTGTCGGCCCCGAACGCCTCGCGGACCCTCCCTCGGGGCAGAGGATACGCTCCAGGACGAGGTTTGGGATGAGTGCGGGCCGGACTGGGCAAGCCGTTGGGCACTTAGCCGCGAGCCAACCTGTCGGAGCTACGACACGCTTGACGAAGGACAGTGTCAGTTTCCGTGTTCCGACGGGGATGCTTCCTGCCCCGCCGGGATGACCTCTGCCTCCCACGCATCCGATGTCCTCGCATCCCTGAGGATGGCCGTCACTTTGCTCTGGACCAGAGAGCGACCGACGTCGGTCAGCGGCAGACCTGTGGTCAAAAGGGAACGGCGGGAACTGATGCTATGGAGGACTCCCGTCATAAGTGCGTGTAATCAGGACTTGGTCGGGCGCCGCCCCATGAGCACGACGTGAAAGCATGGGATCTTTAAGTGGACGCACCACCAGCGGCTTCGATATGGCTCAAGGGCTGCTGAGATGCAGCACTCCATCGGGTCCGACTTCTCGTCCGATGCTATAGGATCTGTCAAAGCCACTCACTGGTGAGAACTACTCCTGGTGCGTCGATCAGATGATCCGCTTGGTTTACGACTCGTTCAGGCAGGAGGAGTAAAATCGGTTTCTGACATCCCCCGTATTGGAGAGGGACCATGTCACGCGACCGTCAAGCTCAGTGGACCCATCGGCTTGAGCGCCTGCACGCCTTGAGAGAGCGGTACACGGCAGCCCGCCATTACGAGCGGGCTTACGAGACATACCTCACCATTCAGCACGTCTATGACCGCTGGGCAGATGAGGTATTCCGCTCGACATGATAGCCCGGCCGCCGGCAGAAGCGTCCAACGATATGCGAATGCGTCGTCGGGTCACAGCCCGCAGAACGGCAGCTCATCGCGGGTCCCGGGAGTGGATCGAATGCCCGTGTAAGCGGGGGACAGAGGCCCCCTGACGGGGCGGAAATTTCCTGGTTTGAGCCCATTGGACATACGCGTGCCGACCCGCGGATCAGGAATTGGCTAGACCCGGGATTCTGCTCAATGGAGCCTGCAAAGATTGGATTCCATCCTTCAAGTTGGTCCAGTCGGTTCAGGAGACCCGATTGGTCGCAGCCACCTGAGCGTACCAGTAGCCTGAGTCCTTGATCATCCGTTTCTGGGACTGTTCGAAGTCGACGAACACGATCCCGAAGCGCTGGGCATAGCCCTCGGCCCACTCGAAATTGTCGAGAAGGCTCCAGGCATGATAGGCCCGGACAGGGACCCCGTCTTTGATAGCACGGTGCAGTTCCCTCAGATGGCTCCTCAGGTAAGCGATGCGAGCGTCGTCGCGGATGCAGCCATCCGGGCTCGGGCGGGTATTATAGGCGCAGCCATTCTCGGTGATCTCGATCGGGATACTGCCTGTCACCTGCTGCATCCGGATCAAGATCTCATACAATCCACGCGGGTAGATATCCCAGCCGATGTCCGTCTTCTCGCGTGGTTCGCCAGGGACCGTCGCTCCTTCGGCTCGCACATCGACCCCTGGAATGCCGCCACTCCCGTGGGCACGGGATACGCGGAATCCTGTGTAGTAGTTGAAGCCCACAAAATCGAACGGGGCCCGCAGGATGGCCTCATCGCCAGGCAGAAAGCCAAGAAATTCCTTGTGCAGGTCTGCCGGCAGCACACCGGCCGGATAGCGTCCCGTCAACGCTGGTTGCAAATACCAAAGGTTCAGGAGCGCATCCGCCGTTACGGCGGCAGCATGATCCTCTGCACTGGTTGTGGCTGGCAGCATCGGTGAGACATCAAAGGCACCCCCGACCTGGAGTGTGGACTTGATCTCCTTTAGGGTCCGGAACGCCTGGCCTTGGGCAAGATTGACCACATGCGTGGCGCGCAGGAACGCCATTGGGTCCTTTCGGCCGGGCGCATGGACCCCATGCAGATATCCCATCTGCGTAAACGTCTTCGGCTCGTTGAAGAGCACCCAATCCCGGATGCGGTCCGAGAGGGCTGAGGCAACAATGCTGCTGTAGTCAGCGAAGCGTCCTGCCGTATCTCGATTGGGCCAGCCGCCGTCATCCTCGAGGGCCTGTGGTAGGTCCCAGTGATACAGCGTGGCCAGCGGCCGAATACCAGCCTCGAGCAGCCCGTCCGTAAGTCGGCTGTAATAGTCGAGCCCGGCCTGGTTGGCGCTCCCTCGTCCTGCCGGCTGGATACGTGGCCAAGCGATTGAGAACCGGTATGACTTGAGGCCGAGTTGCTTCATTAGAGCAACGTCCTCACGCCAAAGGTGATAACTGTCGCAGGCGATGTCGCCCGTGTCACCATTCCTGGTCTTGCCGGAGGTATGGGAGAAGGTGTCCCAGATCGACAGGCCGCGACCGTCCTTGCGCCACGCACCCTCCACTTGATAGGCAGCGGTTGCCGTGCCCCATAGAAACCCGGACGGGAACTCCACGGAACCGTCAGCTTCCTTCGCGAAGGCAGCGGGCATCCGGCCGGACACTGTATTGCCGCTCAGGAGGGCGCCCGCCTGTAGAAGTTCGCGCCTGTTTATGCCCGCTCTCCACATTCCTGTACGCCTTCGTGCCCGCGGGGGAACTGCCTTTGTGCCTCGTCTGATCTTACCGTGACCGCATTGAGCCGAGGAGGCCAAGCAGGCGGAGTATCCATCATTATAACGAACGCTGCATGATGCCATAATTATCGCCGCATTCCTTGTGTTCGATAATTGACCGCTGCATCCTCAGCGGCATGTCGCAATAGCGGCGCAACCTTCAGTCTCAAGTACCACCTGGTTTGGTGCCCGAAGTCCCGCAGGTCCGTGCTGGGGCCACCGGTCGACGCTTGCCTGAAGCAGATCATCGGGGAGGTGGCGGTGGAAGCCGAGATCACGCTCCACGCCCTCAAAGTCAGGCCGGAACACGTCCACCTGTTCGTCCAGGCCGATCCGACGCTTGCCTTGGCCGAGATCGTCCGTCGCTTCACGGCACGCTCCTCCCACTGGATGCGCCAGGAGTTCCCGCTCTGCGGTCTCGCCTCCCGACCTTGTGGAGCCGCAGCGAGTACGCTGGGAGCGTCGGGCACGTCAGCGTGCAGACGGTCCAGGCCTACATCGCCGCACAGAAAGAGGGTCTGAGCCGTGGCGGTGCGGTCCCACAAGTTCCGCATCCGCCCGAACCGGGCCCAGAGCACCGCCTCGCTGTCGGCCCGGTCAGGACCGCCCACCAGCACCGGGACTTCCCCCACAAGCTGTCGCGCTCGCTCGTGACGCGCTACGGCGCGATTGCCTTTGAAGAGCTTACCTTGAACAGAACGCTGCGGCGATGGTTGTGCATCTTTGGGCCCTTGGGCCGGGGGCCGGGCGGGTTGCCGCGTAGGTTGCCCGACAAGCCGCTTCCTTCAGGAACCGCCGTGTCCACTCTCCCAAGTAAGCCATAGGGCTCAACAACAGGCAGGTTCACCAAGCAGATCGCTCAGGCCGCCCGTTTCAGATCCAGCGTCTCGTCATGATAATTAACCAGCGTCGAGCGGTGGCCGATGCTGACGATGGTGGGCTTCCACTCCGCGTTGCGCAGCAGCGTATAAACGTTGCGTTCAGCCTCCTCATCAAGGGCGGACGTTGCCTCATCCAGGAATACCGTTTCCGGCCTGGCCAGCAGGACACGCGCAAAGGCCAGCCGCTGCTGCTCCCCACCGGACAGGCGCTGGCTCCAAGGCTCAACCATGTCCAGGCGTTCGATCAGATGCTCCAGGCCAACGCTGCGCAGGATGTGGCTGATCTCCGCGTCGTCTGTTCTTGCCGGAGCGGGATAGAAGATCGCCTGCCGCAGCGTTCCAAGCGGCAGGTAGGGCCGCTGAGGCAGAAAGAAGGAGGCACCAGCCGTGACGCAGACGTTGCCACGGCCATAGGGCCACAAGCCCGCAATCGCCCGCAGCACCGTGCTCTTGCCCGTCCCCGAGGGACCTCTGATGAGCAGCGCCTTGCCCTGTTCGACTGACAAATCGACTCCGCTGATAAGCGGGCGTCCGTTCGGCAGGGAGAGATGCAGATCTTGCACTCCAATTCTCCCGGCTCCATGCATCCGGACAAAGGAGCTGTGTTCCGCTGCTCGTGCTTGATCAAGGTCGGCCCGAAACGTCTTCAGACGTTCCGTCGTCGCCCTCCAGTGCGCGATTTCACGGTAGCTGTTGATGAAGTAGTTCAGGCATCCCTGGACCGTCGCGAAGGCAGCAGTGACCTGCATCACCTGACCAAAGGTAATCTGGCCCGCAAAGTAGCGCGGGGCCGAGAGCAGGAACGGCACGATGATGCTGAACTGGGTATAGGAGTGGGTGAAGCATGCCATTGCCCGCTCGCGCCGCATCATGGCCCAGAAGTTCTCGATCACTCCGTGCCAGCGCTCGTTGAGAACGCGCCGCTCCTGGGTTTCACCGCCATAGAAGGCGACCGTCTCGGCATTCTCGCGCAGACGGACGAGACCATACCGGAACTCACTTTCCAGGCGCTGGTTGGCGCTGTGAAGGCCCGCCAGAGGGTTGCCGATCTTGTGAGTAATCCAACTCGCCAGGAACGCGTAGCCGAAGACGGCGAAAACCATGTAGCCAGCCACTGATATTCCCGCGACCGTGACGGTGCCGCCCAAACCCCAGAGAATGCTCGTGAAGGCGATCAGGCTGACGGACATATCGAGGAAGCCGACCAGGAGATTGAGCGTCTGCCCAGCAAACAGGCCGAGATCTTCCACAATCTGCTGGTCCGGGTTGGTACTCGACCGGCCTTCAAGCTGCATCTTGTAATAGGCCCGGCTAGAGAGCCAGTCGGCCGTGTACTGTCGCACCAGCCAGTCACGCCACCGCAGCTTCAAGCTCTCCGCAGCCCAGTGAGACGACACGAGCAAGATCGTGTAGCTGCCGGCGATCAACCCGAAGATGCCGATCTGCTTTAAGAATGCTTGAACATCATTTGCTTGGAGGGCCGAGTGGAAGCTGTTGTACCACTCGTTCTGCTGCACGCAGATATAGATGGCCCCGAGCTTGATCGTGAGCAGGAGGGTCAGCATCCCTCGGGCATACCATTTCTCCTCGGACGCCCAATAGGGCTGAGCGAGACGCCATACATCCTGAAAGAAGGCGACGACAGTCCAGTTGGATGCATTGTCCAAGAACACGCGCCAAGGCGCGCGCCGGCCCTGCGCCGAAGGGTGGTTCGGCACCGCAATCGAGTTCGACATGGTTGTTGATTGGCCCCGGCGCCGACACTGCCCGGATGGGATTGCCGACGCTGTTTTGCTTGTTGTTTTTGAGAGGCCGCTGCTGTGCCGCTATTCGCGGCCGGAGGCAACGGGATTTGGACGCTTCTACTGCTTTTGAGTTGCGGTCTTCTGTCTCACCTGGCCATTCCGGACCAGACGTAACTAAAAAATTGTAGGCTTGTCTGCCTGAATGGCTGCTGAAGCCGCCGTTCACCCCAAGGGCAGATTTGCGCCCGGGCCTACAGCCCCTTCACTTGATAAGGAATGTGAATTACATTTACATTAGTGTTGCCATTTGAAGCGCTTCAGCAGGAGGGGAGAGGCACAGCCACTTGTGTCGCTCTGTCCTCCGTTAGGAGGAGACTCCTGGACACTGAGCAATCCGACCAAATCGACGTCGAGGCCTATTCCGTCTACCGCCGCGCGTCAGCGTACTTTGCGGCCGACTGGGTTTGGATCGCTACCCTCGTTGCTCTGATCGGCGTGTCTGTTTGCGTAGGCCTGCTTGAGGCCTGGCCGCTGGCGGTTCTGATCGATAGCGTGCTGACGGGCCAACCCAAAGGGGATTGGGTGCACGGCCTCTTCCTGTCGCTCCTGCCCGCCGACAAGGTTGGGCAGATCGTTGGCCTCGTCCTGATGGGCATGGGGCTCTACATCATCGGTTATCTGGTTTGGTTCGGCCGGATGATGATCAACTATCGCCTGAACTATCGGGGTACCACACGGGTGCGCTTCGATCTGTTCCGGAAGCTCCAGCACCTCGGCCTTACCTATCACCAGACCCGCCCTCAGGGCGACGCGATCTATCGGCTGACCAGCGATGCCTTCGGTCCTTGGGGCATCCTGGACACGGTGATCGGCACGAGCGTCGCGGCCGTCATGCTAGTGGTGATGACGGCCATTCTCCTGTCGCAAGACATTTCTCTCACACTAGCGGCCTTCACGGTGGCTCCGTTCATGCTCTGGAGCAACTGGCGCTTCGGCGTCCGAATCCATGAGCGGGCTCTCGCGTCGAAACAGATCGACGCCGATCTCACCAGCTTCATCCAGCAGGCGATGACGCGAGTGCCGCTGGCCCAGACCTATCAACGGGAGGCCTATGAGTTCCGCCGCTTTCGCAGCGCCGTCGGGCGCAGCGTTCGGGCGCTGTTGCGCTTGAACCTTCAGGAGCAGCTCTATCCTTTGCTTCGCGACAGCATACTCGCCGTAGGAGGCGCGATCATTCTCGGCTACGGCGGCTACCTCGTGTACCGTGACCAAATTCTGTCTCCGGTGCAAGACGGGATGACGGTGGGTCTTCTCATTGTCTTTATGGATTACATCCGCAAGCTTTGGGAGCCGCTGAAGTGGCTGACTGAGTTCGTCGCAAAGGTCCGGCTCCATGAGGCCGCGACGCGTCGGGTGTTTCGGATCCTTGATACGCCGGAGACGATCACCGAAGATCCCAGGGCCGAGGACCTGCCTGTCTCTTCGCGGACGCTGGTGCTGGACCAAGTCGGATTTGCCTATCGACCCGGTCATCCGATTCTCCATGATCTGTGCGCCACGATCGGGCCTGGCGAGATGGTGGCGTTCGTCGGGCCGAGTGGCGCTGGAAAGAGCACGCTTCTGGCGCTGCTGTTGCGCCTTTATGACCCGACCGCAGGGTCCCTGCGCCTGGATGGGGTTGATCTCCGCGCGGCTCGGCTGACTCATGCCCGCGCGCATATGGCACTCGTTGCACAGGACAGCCTCATGCTCCCGGCGAGCATCGCCGCCAATATTGCTTATGGCCGGCCGGGTGCGAGCCGGTATGAGATCGAGCGGGCCGCCGAGCTGGCCGGCGCTGCGGCCTTCGTCGAAAAGCTCTCCGAGGGCTACGAGACCATTCTGGCTGAAGGCGGGCAGAACCTCTCCGGCGGACAGCGTCAGCGTCTTGCCATTGCCCGGGCTCTGCTGACACGCGCGCCTTTCCTTATTTTGGATGAACCGACCAGTGCCCTTGATCCGCACCATGAACAGCTCCTCCTGGAAACGCTGTGGTCCCTCAGGGGCGGACGCACGATCGTGCTCGTGACGCATCGGCTCGAGAGCGTTGTCGGATGTGATCAGGTCTTCGCCATGGATGACGGCCGCATCGTTGAGCGGGGTACCCATCACGAACTCCTTAGGCTGAACGGTCACTACGCCAGAATGTGGTCTGGAGCGATTGGTCGTTCAGACGCGAAGATCGAACTCGATAGCCGGCAATCAAGCCCTAGGCCGCCTCACATACGGCACCAGGGCTAGGCGCCGCGGGCCTAACCCGGGAGCAGAAAATGCGGGACTTGGAGAATGACAGGGCGGTCGAAGCCAGTGCGATCGTTGGTGGAGACCGAGCCGCTGAGAATGAGAGGAAGCTCCATCAAGCTCTCAGGAGTTACGCGGCCGATCTGTCGCCGCAGGCGCTCTGCACCATACGCTCGGACCTGTTCGCAAGCTTCCTAGTCGGCGGATTTGAGTGCTCAACTCATCGGCACCAACATGGGCGGCGGCTCGATTTAATTGCAGCCACAGGCCACGATAAATGTGCGGAGGCCGATTACAGGATGCTGGCGGAGCATGGGATCCGGACCGTGCGCGATGGCTTGCGCTGGCATCTGATCGAGGGCATGCCCGGTCACTATGACTGGTCAAGCTTTTTGCCCCAGCTTCGGGCGGCGCGGGACAGTGAAACCCAAGTCATCTGGGACATCTGTCATTGGGGCTGGCCGGACGATCTCGACATCTGGTCGCCTGCGTTCATCGACCGCTTTGCCCGCTTTGCGCGCGCGGCCGCACAGGTTGTCCGCGATGAAACCGATGTCATTCCCTTCTATGTACCGGTGAACGAGATCTCCTTCTGGTCTTGGGCTGGCGGGAGCCTCGCCTACATCAATCCCCTTGCGTCTGGGCGCGGCAATGAGCTCAAGACAGTCTTGGTGCGAGCCGCGATGGCAGCCATTGAGGCGGTGCGCGAGGTCGACCCCCGCGCCCGCATCGTTCACGCGGAGCCTGCCATCCACGTCGTTCCACGCTCCGACCACCCACGTGACGTCCGAGCAGCCCAGCATTACACCCTTGCGCAGTTTGAGGCCCTCGATTTCCTGTCTGGTCGCAGCCGCCCCGAGCTGGGTGGCCGGCCCGACTATGTCGATATCGTTGGTGTGAATTATTACCTTCACAATCAATGGATCGATGGAGACCTGCCGATTGCGGTCGATCATCCACAGTACCGCCCCTTCTCCAGCCTGCTGGGCGACATCTATGAGCGCTACGGACGCCCGCTGTTTGTTGCCGAGACCGGGATTGAGGGTGACCTGCGGCCGGCTTGGATTCGCATCATGGGTCACGAGGTGATCGCGGCGCGGAGAGCAGGCATTCCGGTTGATGGGCTCTGTCTGTATCCCATTCTGGACTATCCGGGCTGGAACGACGACCGGCATTGCCCGACTGGGCTCTTCGGCTATCTCGATGAGGACGGGACCCGATCCCTTTGTCGGCCACTCGCCGACGAACTGGCGTGGTCCGGGAGCGACGGGTGAGCCCTTCTGATCTGTTCGCACGTTACCGATGCCACTGGCGTGGGGCCGGCGCGTAACCGCTCCTCACCCAAGCCGCAGCCCGCTTTATCCCGTGGCACCAGAACTGCTTAGTACTGGGCTTGGTCGCCCGAATGAAGAACCGAATCCGCCAGATGGAGGGCCACTCGTCAGACATTGCGCGAGTAGATCAACAGGCCAGCCTCTTGGCAGAGGGCATAGACCTTCGGAGCGCCTTTCTGATCGTACCAGTAAACTCTCGTCGGGAGATCCAGGAGCTTCATCAACTCGGCGCTCCACCGCTCCTGCTCAGAGAAATAGTGCGTGAAGGGATCGCCTATCCCAGGGCCGCCGATGGTGAAGGCGAGATTTGCCGAGGCATGCGGTCGAGAGCTGCCCTGTGCCTGAGCCCAGAACAGGCCAACCTCGGCTATGCCGTTGGTTCTCTCTGCCCCACCAGCAATGGCCTGGATCTGTGCCGGTGTGCGATTCATCATCACCCTCGCCCGGAATGGCGCTCGTCTGTTCCGACGAAGCGCTTCGGATCCACCAAGAACCTACGGCAGTCGTTCCCGGGTCGATTGTCGCTTCGGAGTTAGTGGTCTGGCTCGGCCGCCATGCTGTCAGCGCTGGCTGGCAAGCGCCAGTTGCCACCGTGGAGCGCAGGAGCCATTCCCGTCGTCAAAGCCGGATCACACCTCTGAGGAGAACAGGGAGAGGCCATTGGCATCAGCAGACGCACGCGAAATACGAACGGAACTCCGGCTGCTGCTGGTCGGCGATGCCACTCACGATGGCGCCTGTCACACTGCCCATGATACCCGCCGCTGCGGGGTCAAGGGAGGCCAGCAAAGCACCAGCAAGAAGAAGCTCCTTCGACATGGATCAACTCCTGAACTCATGGTCCCGGGCTTTGCGCCCGCTAAATCTTCGCAAGGCTCCTGGTGCACTCCTGGTATTGAGAAGGTAGCATGGATCCAGAGTGGGTTCCGTTCACGAGACTGATCACGAGTGCTTAGCTGTGTGACGTCCTTGCAGCGCGCCAGTCGTTCGCTGCCAAACGATCCATCGATCTTCACCTCCGGCTGGAAGAAGAATGCCGAGCCGTGACAGGGTCGTTGCCCACGCTGCGACTGCACTGCCCGGGTGGTCAAAGGGCGTTCCATCGGCCCGAATAGCAGCGGCCTCTGCATCGGTAAGCCGGTTGAACCGGCGGCGTAACCAACCCCGCTGTCCAATCTTCCGCAAGGCACCGGCGATGGTGATGAGCCCTTTGCCTCCCGAAGCTGCGATATCCGCCGCATCGGCCAGAATCAGGGCCTGCCAATCCCGCGGCGGCACCGTGAAGCAGCCGATCCCCGGCACTTCGATGCCAACGGCATGAGCCAAGTGACGGCGGATGATCCGGTCGTACGCCAAACAGGAGGTTTGCATCGAGCGGACCTCCGCACAAGAGGCCAGGTAGGCTCTCCGTAAGGGCGCGGCTGCCCGAGCCAGGACCTGATCCCGCTCCCGGGCTCGTTTCTCCCGCTCATCTTGGGCTGCGCGGAGCTTCGGGTTGTGCAGCCATTTCCGTGGCGCGGCGGTGAGGATTGCCTCCTCAAGGTCTCGACGGGAGGTGTCGCGAGGACGCCGTGACAAGTCAATTTCAATGGCGGCCACATCCATGGCAGCGATCCGGGCGATCTTGGCCTCGTCGCAGGCATGCGTGACCAGGAACTCGACCAAGAGGTGACGCTCGCCCTTGCGGACAATCACATCGGGGACGATCTCGCCGAGTCGGCTCTCCAGAAATGCCGCATCGAAACGATAGGTCCCTCCTGGATATCCGACCCATTTGCCTGGACCCTCGCCGATCGCCAGGGGCGGCAGCTCGAGTTCAAGACGGCGGGCGAGCACCTCCTTGGCAAACCTGTGCAGGGCTGTTTCCGGACCGGTCTGGCAGGGCCGACCGTCCTCTACTCCATGGTGCCCGAAGTGATGGTCCTGCTTATTGCCTTTGCGGGCGACGAGACGGGTGCCGCATCCTGGGCAGACGCAGCTGCACTCAAGACCGGAAGAAACCTCCGAGATATGTGCCATTGTGCCGTCTGCCCGCTCTCCGAAGACGAGGCTCTCCCGCCCGTCGCGACAGGCGAACCCAGTTAGAGGCGGTACCTCAGCGGCCGTTGATGACTGGGTTCGGTTCATTGGGCGTCGTTGCAAACTCACGGATCTTGAGGGCGATCAGCCGGGGACCCAGCGATCGACGAAACAGTGCCGGATTCTAGCTGTTCAAGGCACACGCTGCCAATTGCTCAGGAGGAACTCATGGCGGAAGCACCTGAGGTCCTGCCCTCTGGCGCCAGCAGGATTGCACAACTCTACCCCGACATCTGGAATGCCTTTGCCGCCCTTGGGCGGGCTTGTTCCGAGGCCGGTCCGCTCGAAAGCGATACGCTTCGTTTGGTAAAGCTTGCCCTTGTTATCGAACCCTTCTCTGAAGGTGCCGTCCTTCTGCCGTAGCAGAAGACATAGATCATGCCGGAGGCATGGGACGGTTGATTACGTACTCCCTCCGAGAGGTGGCATCACCCTCATTTCCTTCCAAAGAGTGACTGCAATACTGTCAAGATCGGGCGACCTTGTAAGAAGCAGAGTGATTTCACGTTGCTTCGTGCCGACATCGGAGGAGTTCAGATGCTGGACCAGGAGCGACTTTCCGCAGAGGAAGGCAGAATCCACATCGACTTTCAGATCGTCCGTGCCGGTGAGTTTGGCTGGGCTGTTCAGGCGCTTTCCGACCGCGCTCGAAAGATGGTAGCGCAGGAGTTCAACCGCAACAGCCAAGAACCCGAGGAGGTTCGGATTGTGACAAGTTATGTCGAGACGATGGCAGTCTCCCGGTATCTCAGCCTAAGGGGCTTTTCGGTCCGGAGCCGCCCCTCTGAGATGCAGGACCGTCAGCTGTGATGGCTCCCCGCTGTGAACGGCGGGGCTTCCCGGGCTCACGCCGCGAGAGTTTCTGCTTCACGGGCCGCAGCGGTCGCGTGGACCGTCTGACGCAGGCCTGCGCAGACAGGGACGTG
>JAFAAP010000277.1 GCA_023426505.1 Pseudomonadota bacterium | reverse complement strand
CGCCGACACCGCGCAGGATTCCGTGCAGTCGTCGTCAGCGCCGGGGTAGGCACCGCAGTCCGCCCCCGCAAAACTTGACCCGCAGCGCCGGGAATGCGAAAGCGCGCCGTCTCCCCTCGATTCTCCGGTTATCCATGTCCCAGAAACGCATCGACGTGCTCACGCTCGGCAACGCCATCGTTGACGTGCTCGCCCATACGGACGAGGCCTTCCTTCTCAAGAAGAACGTCCACAAGGGCGCCATGCAGCTCATCGACGAGGCGCGTGCGGAGGAGCTCTACGGCGACATGGGCCCGGCCATCATCGTGTCGGGCGGCTCGGCCGCCAACACGGCCGCGGGCGTCGCCTCCTTCGGCGTGCAGGCCGGCTTCATCGGCAAGGTCAAGGACGACGAGACCGGCCGCCTCTTCGCCCACGACCTCAAGGCCATCGACGTCCACTACGACGTGTCCCCGGCCGAGGACGGCCCCGCCACGGCGCGCAGCTTCATCCTGGTGACGCCCGACGGCGAGCGCACCATGAACACCTATCTCGGCGCCTGCCAGAACCTCACGCCGGACGACGTGAACCCGGACACCGTGAAGGCCTCGTCGATCGTCTACCTCGAAGGCTATCTCTGGGATCCGCCGGCCGCGAAGGAAGCCTTCCGCAAGGCCGTGAAGATCGCCCATGAAGCCGGTAACAAGGTGGCGCTGACCCTGTCGGACGCCTTCTGCGTCGACCGCTATCGGGACGAGTTCCTCGGCCTCATGCGCGACGGCAGCCTCGACATCCTCTTCGCCAACATTCACGAGCTGCAGAGCCTCTACGGCACGTCCGACGCCGATACGGCGCTCGCGGCGCTGCGCGAGGAAAACCTCCTCGGCGTCGTCACCCGCTCGGCCGAGGGCGCCCTCGTGGTCACCCGCGGCGAGACCCGGGCCGTGCCGGCCTTTCCCGTGGAGCGCGTCGTCGACACCACCGGCGCGGGCGACCTCTTCGCGGCCGGCTTCATGGCGGGCCTGACCCAGGAGCTCGACCTCGTCGACTGCGCCCGCCTCGGCGGCCTCGCGGCGGCCGAGATCATCAGCCATCTCGGCGCCCGCCCGCAGGCGGACCTGCGCGATCTGGCGCGGCAGGAAGGGCTGCTGGGGTAAGCCTTCCCCAGCGCTGCGTCCACCCGTTCAGGCGCGAGCCTCTGCGACCTCACCTCTCCCTGGAGGGAGAGGTGGAGGGTGCGCCTCGCCTCAATCCCGTTCACCCGCCCGTCCGGCCGAACCAGAGGCTGAACAGGGCCGCGAGTGCCACGAGGGCCAGGAAGCCGTTGAAGGCGACCATCAGGAAGGGCGGGATCCGCTGCACGTCCGGCTGGGGCGGCTGGGAGCCGGTGAAGAGCTGGCGCCACACGGCCGCCGCGAAGCAGAAGGCGCTGAAGAGCACGAGGATCGAGCCGGTCGAGATCGTCATCCAGTCCGGCACCACGCCCTCGAGCAGCTTCTTGGCGCCGATGCCGGAGGCGAGCGCCGCCAGGCCCGTCCGCACCCAGGCCGCATAGGTGCGCTCCGCCGCGAAGACGGTTCGGTTGGCGGCGAGCTCCGTGCGCCGGTCGGCGCTGTCCTTCATCTGGACGCTGGCCTTGGCGGTGGTGCGCGCGGCCGCCTGCGTGTGTTCGGCCGCCTCCTGCGTGTTTTCGGCGGCTTCCTGGGTCTGGGCAGCCGCTTCCTTCGCGTGCTCGGCGCTGCGCTTGAGCTTGTCCTCGACGGGCTGCGTGGCCATGCATCCTCCGATCGTCCGAGGACACAACGCTCAAGATTGCGGAAGGTTGAGGCTAGAGCCGTCTCAGCGCCACCGTCTCGATGCGGTGGCTCGCGCCCTTCTTCAGGATCAGGCTCGCGCGCTGGCGGGTCGGCACGATGTTCTCGCGCAGGTTCAGCAGGTTGATCCGGCTCCAGAGCCCGTCCGCGGTGGCCATGGCCTCGTCCTCGGGCAGCTCCGCATAGCGGCGGAAATAGGAGAGCGGATCGCGGAAGGCGGTGTGGCGCAGGCGCAGGAAACGGTTCACGTACCAGCGGTGCAGGTCCGCCTCGTCGGCGTCGATATAGACCGAGAAGTCGAAGAAGTCGGACACGAACGGGATCGCCGTGCCGTCCTTGGGCATGCGCGCGGGCTGGAGCACGTTGAGCCCCTCGACGATGAGGATGTCAGGCCGGTCCACCACGGTCTCCTCGCCCGGCACCACGTCGTAGACCAGATGCGAGTAGAGCGGCGCGTGGACGTTGCGTTTTCCGGCCTTGATGTCGGCCAGGAAGTGCAGGAGCTTGCCGGTGTCATAGCTCTCGGGAAATCCTTTGCGCTCCATGAGGCCGAGCCGCGTCAGCTCGGCGTTCGGCAGCAGGAAGCCGTCCGTGGTGACGAGATCGACCTTCGGGGTGTTGGGCCAGCGCGCCAGCAGCGCCTTGAGCACGCGGGCCGTGGTGGATTTTCCGACCGCCACCGAGCCCGCCACCCCGATGATGTAGGGCACCTTCTCCTCCTTCTCGGCCAGAAGGAAGCGCTGTGTCGCCTTGAACAGCCCCTGCGTCGCCGCGACGTAGAGCGAGAGCAGGCGCGACAGGGGCAGGTAGATCGCCGCCACCTCGTCGAGCGAGATCGGGTCGTTGAGGGATTGCAGCTGCACCACCTCTTCGGCGGTCAGCGTCATCGGCGCGTCGGCACGAAGCCTCGCCCACTCGTCCCGCTGGAAGATCCTGTAGGGCGAGAGCCCGTCGTCGTCTTCCGCCTCAAAGGCAGGCACCGCGTTGCGTTGGTCCATCAGACCCACCTTCATTTACGGCTTGCGCGCGGCCTTCTCGGCGAGCCCCGATTGCGCGGTGCGGCGCTCCAGTTCGGCCATCACCTCATTTAAGGGAATATGAGCCCCCTGCAACACGACCAAAAGGTGATAGAGCACGTCCGCCGCCTCGGCCGTGAGGTTCTGGCGGTCCCCCTGCACGGCCGCGATCGCGGCCTCCACGGCCTCCTCGCCGAGCTTCTTGGCGGCCTTGGCCGGCCCGTCCACGAGAAGCTTGGCCGTGTAGGACTCGGTCGCGGGCGCCGCCGCGCGGGTGGCGACGATGCGGGCGAGGTCGTCGAGGGTGAAGGTGGTCATGGTTTCTTTCAGGCTCCCTCGGTGTCGTCCCCGGCCGGAGCGAAGCGGAGGGGAAGGGATCCGTGGACCCCTAGGCGCTGATGATGGATCCCCTCCCCGGCCCTTTCGGGCCGCCGGGGATGACAAGGAAGCCGCCTTACGCCGCCTTGTCCAGGGCCGGCTTGTCGAGCCGCATCTTCAGGCCCTCTTTCGCCATGTACTCCTTCGCCTCGCCGACCGAATGGGTGCCGAAATGGAAGATCGAGGCGGCGAGCACGGCGCTGGCGTGGCCGTCGCGCACCCCGTCGACCAGGTGGTCGAGGTTGCCGACGCCGCCGGACGCGATGACCGGCACCGGGACCGCGTCCGCGATGGCGCGCACGAGGGCGAGATCGTAGCCGCCCTTGGTGCCGTCCCGGTCCATGGAGGTGACGAGAAGCTCCCCTGCCCCCAGCTCCGCGACCTTTCTGGCGAAGTCGATTGCGTCGATGCCGGTGGCGTTGCGGCCGCCATGGGTGAAGATCTCCCAGCGCGGTTCCTCGCCCTCCCCCGATACCTTCTTGGCGTCGATGGCGACCACGATGCATTGCGCGCCGAACTTTTCCGCCGCCTCGCGCACGAAGTCCGGGTTCTTCACGGCCGCGGTGTTGATCGACACCTTGTCGGCCCCGGCGAGCAGCAGCCGGCGGATGTCCTCGACCGTGCGCACGCCGCCGCCGACGGTGAGCGGCATGAAGCAGGCCTCCGCGGTGCGCTGCACCACGTCGAGCAGGATGCCGCGGGCCTCGTGGCTCGCGGTGATGTCGAGGAAGCAGAGCTCGTCGGCGCCCGCGGCGTCATAGGCCTTGGCGGCCTCGACCGGATCGCCCGCATCGACGAGATCGACGAACTGGACGCCCTTGACGACGCGGCCGTCCTTCACGTCGAGGCACGGAATGACACGAACCTTCAGCATCACGCGGTCTCCTTGCGCACGGAGCGGAGCAGCGCCAGCGCCTGGTCCGGGTCGATGCGTCCGTCGTAGAGGGCGCGGCCCGAGATGGCGCCGCCGAGCACGGCGCAGTCCGGATGGGTCAGGCGTTCGATATCCGCCATGGAGGCAAGGCCACCGGACGCGATGACCGGGATCGACACCGCGCGGGCGAGCGCCAGCGTCATGGGGATGTTGAGGCCTTTGAGGATGCCGTCGCGGGCGATGTCCGTGTAGATGATGGCGGCGACGCCCGCATCCTCGAACCGGCGGCCGAGCTCCTCGGCCGTGAGGGTCGAGGTCTGGGCCCAGCCCTCCACGGCCACGAGGCCGTCCTTGGCGTCGATGCCGACGGCGACCTTGCCCGGATGGCGGCGCGCCGCCTCGCGGACGAAGTCGGGATCGCGCACGGCCGCCGTGCCAATGATCACCCGGGCGACGCCCTTGGCGAGCCAGCCCTCGACGGTCTTCATGTCGCGGATGCCGCCCCCGAGCTGCACCGGGATGCGGATGCGCCCGAGGATCGCCTCCACGGCGGCGGCGTTCATGGGCTTGCCGGCGAAGGCCCCGTCGAGGTCGACCACGTGCAGCCACTCGAAGCCCTGGGCTTCGAAGGCGGCGGCTTGGGCGGCCGGATCGTCGTTGAACACGGTCGCCTGGTCCATGTCGCCCTGGACGAGGCGGACGCAGCGGCCTTCTTTGAGATCGATGGCGGGAAAGAGGATCACGGGCGCCACCTCAGGAAGTTGGCAATGAGCCTGAGGCCGAGGGCCTGGCTCTTTTCGGGGTGAAACTGGGTTCCGACGACATTGTCCCGGCCGACGATGGCAGTGACGGGCCCGCCGTAATCGGTGACCGCGGCCACGTCGTCCGGATCGGCCGGCTGGAGCGCGTAGGAATGCACGAAATAGGCGTGCAGCCCGTCCGGTCCGGTCGGGATGCCGTCGAGCAGCGGATGGTTTTTGCGCTTCTCAAGGGTGTTCCAGCCCATATGCGGGATCTTGAGCGAGGAATCGTTCGGCTCGATCGCCTTCACGTCGCCGCGGATCCAGTCGAGGCCGTAGCTCGTCGTGTGCTCCAGGCCGCGGGTCGCCATGAGCTGCATGCCGACGCAGATGCCCAGAAAGGGCCTGCCCTGCCGGCGCACGGTCTCCTCGAGCGCGTCGACCATGCCGGCCACGGAATCGAGGCCGCGGCGGCAATCCGCGAAGGCGCCGACGCCCGGCAGGACGATGTGGCCCGCAGTGCGGACCTTTTGTGGGTCGGACGTGACCAGGATCTCCTCGTCGAGCCCCGCCTCGCGGGCGGCGCGCTCGAAGGCCTTGGCGGCGGAGTGCAGGTTGCCCGAGCCGTAATCAATGATGGCGACGCTCACCGGGGACGCTCCGCATCGGGAAAGAGGCCGATCACGGGTTCGGACCTCAGGGGTGAAAAGACCGGCGCGGGCGCCGGCGATGGAACCGGGCTGCGCACGGGTGCGGGTCCGGCGCTGCGGTCGAGCCAGCGGGCGAAAGCCTTGGTTTCGGCCTCGTCCCGGTCGGAGGCCGAGACCACGTCGATGGCCGGGCGTCCGTTGCGGGCCAGAGTCCAGCGCCGCAGGCTGTTGGCCTCGAGCCCGATCAGCCACGAGAGCAGCAGATGGGCGACGACGCCGGCCGCGGGCGCCACGTTGAGCAGGTTCAGGGCGAGATCGAACGCGACCAGGACCAGCAGCACGCCGAGGCCGGCGAGCCAGAGCCGGTGCGCGAAGAACCACAGGAAGGTGAAGATGAAGGCGCCCCAGGAGAAGGCGTCCTTCACCAGTTCGGCCTGCTCCAATGCGGCCGGATCACCCGGCCGCGCATCGCCCGGGAGGTGCAGGGTAAAGGTCGTCATGGCGTTTCCGTTCTTAAAGCGTGCCCTTGGTGGAGGGAACGCGCCCCTCCTCCCTTGGGTCCACGGCCACCGCCTGACGCAAGGCACGTGCCAATCCCTTGAAGCAGCTCTCCGCGATGTGGTGGCTGTTCGCGCCGTAGAGCGTCTCCACGTGCAGGGTCAGGCCCGCATTGATGGCGAAGGCCTGGAAGAACTCGCGCACCAGCTCGGTGTCGAAGGCGCCGATCTTCTCGGTCGGGAAGGTCGTGCGGAACACCAGGAACGGGCGGCCGGAAATGTCGACCGCGAGCCGCGTCAGGGTCTCGTCCATCGGCAGGTGGATATCGGCGTAGCGGGTGATGCCCTTCTTGTCGCCAAGTGCCTGCAGAAGCGCCTGCCCGAGCGCGATGCCGGTGTCCTCGGTCGTATGATGCTGGTCCACGTGCAGGTCGCCGGTCACCTTCACGGTTAGGTCGAACAGACCGTGGCGGGCGAAGAGCTCGAGCATATGGTCGAGGAAGCCGACCCCGGTGGAGATCTCGGCCTTGCCGATGCCATCGAGGGCGATCGACAGGGACACATCGGTCTCGGCGGTGCGACGGCTGACGCTCGCGGAGCGCATCATCAAGGATCCTTCGAGGAATGAGAAACGCAGGCCTTCTATCAAGCCGCGGCGAGAAACACCACCTTCAACACGGCGCGCGTTGCTTTTGGGCCACGGATGCTTAAGTCAGGGCCTTGAGGCGGCACCGGAGCCCTGCCCCGGCCGCGTCCCGCCGATTGCCAGGCCGTTTCATTTTCCGGAGTATTTTCCTCGTGTCACAGGACGCCCTCCCCAGCATGCACGCCACCACGATCCTGATGGTCCGCAAAGGCGGCCGCGTGGTCATCGGCGGCGACGGACAGGTCAGCCTCGGCCAGACCATCGTCAAGGGCAATGCCCGGAAGGTGCGCCGCCTCGCCAAGGGCGGCGTGATCGGGGGCTTCGCGGGCTCGACCGCGGACGCCTTCACGCTGTTCGAGCGCCTGGAGGCGAAGCTGGAGCAGTATCCGGGCCAGCTCACCCGCGCCTGCGTCGAGCTCACCAAGGACTGGCGCACGGACCGTTATCTTCGCCGCCTCGAGGCCATGATGCTCGTGGCCGACAAGGATGTGGGCCTGCTGCTGTCCGGTTCGGGCGACGTGCTGGAGCCCGAGGGCGGCATCATGGCGATCGGCTCCGGCGGCAACTACGCCCTGGCGGCCGCCCGGGCGCTGGCGGATTACGAGACCGATGCCGAGGCGATGGTGCGCCGCTCGCTCCAGATTGCCGCCGACATCTGCGTCTATACCAACGCGAACATCGTCATCGAAACGCTGGATGAAACCTGATTGCCCGTCATGGCCGGGCTCGTCCCGGCCATCCACGCCTTCGCGGCGTGAAAGACGTGGTTGCCCGCAACAAGTGCGGGCATGACGACAAGAGATTGAGCCAAGAAAGTCCCATGACCATCTTCTCTCCCCGTGAAATCGTCTCCGAACTCGACCGCTACATCGTCGGCCAGAACGACGCCAAGCGCGCGGTCGCCATCGCGCTGCGCAACCGCTGGCGGCGCCAGCAGCTCGAAGGCTCGCTGCGCGAGGAGGTCGCGCCCAAGAACATCCTGATGATCGGCCCGACGGGCTGCGGCAAGACCGAGATCTCGCGCCGCCTCGCGCGCCTCGCCAATGCGCCGTTCCTGAAGGTCGAGGCCACCAAGTTCACGGAAGTCGGCTATGTGGGCCGCGACGTGGAGCAGATCGTGCGCGACCTCGTGGAGGTCGGCATCGGCCTCGTGAAGGAGGAGCGCCGCAAGCAGGTCCAGGCCAAGGCGCATATCGCGGCGGAAGAACGCGTGCTCGACGCCCTCGTGGGCGCCACGTCGAGCGCCGCCACCCGCGACTCCTTCCGGCGCAAGCTGCGCGCCAACGAGCTCGACGACAAGGAGATCGAGATCGAGCTGCAAGCGTCCGGCTCGGGCGGCATGCCCATGTTCGAGATCCCCGGCATGCCGGGCGCGTCGGTGGGCGCCATCAACCTGTCCGACATGTTCGGCAAGGCCTTCGGCGGGCAGCGCAAGACCCGCCGCACCACGGTGCGCGAGGCCTACGAGCCGCTTATCGCCGAGGAGGCCGACAAGCTCATCGACCAGGACGCCATCGTGCAGGAGGCGATCCGCCAGGTGGAGGACAACGGCATCGTGTTCCTCGACGAGATCGACAAGATCTGCGTCCGCGAGGGCCGCACCGGCGGCGGCGACGTCTCCCGCGAGGGCGTGCAGCGCGACCTGCTGCCGCTGATCGAGGGCACCACGGTCTCGACGAAGCACGGGCCGGTGAAGACCGACCACATCCTGTTCATCGCGTCGGGCGCGTTCCACGTGTCGAAGCCGTCGGACCTGCTGCCGGAGCTGCAGGGCCGCCTGCCGATCCGCGTCGAGCTCTCGCCCCTTACGGTGGAGGATTTCAAGCGCATCCTCACCGAGACGGAGGCGAGCCTCATCAAGCAGACCGTCGCGCTCATGCGCACGGAGGGCGTGGAGGTGACCTTCACGGACGACGCCATCGACGCGCTGGCGAAGGTGGCCGTCGAGGTGAACGACTCGGTGGAGAACATCGGCGCACGCCGCCTGCAGACCGTGCTGGAGCGCGTCCTCGACGACATCTCGTTCACGGCGCCGGACCGCTCGGGCGAAACCGTAGTGATCGACGCGGCCTATGTGCGCGGCGAGGTGGAGAGCCTGGCCAGGAACACGGACCTGAGCCGCTTCATCCTCTGACGAAAACTGCCGAAGCCCCGTCCCGGCGCAACCGTCGGGGCGAGGCGAGGGGAGGCGTCACTTGTTGCTGCCGACGATGGCCTCGTACTGGATCTTGAACAGGCTCGGGTCCATCCGGCGGCCCTTCTCGGCCTTGTTCAGCACCACGATGGTCTGGAAGCCCTGCGGGTCGACGATGCGCCACTGGGTCAGGGTCTCGATCGCCGGATCGAAATAGAGCGTGATGCGCGAGGTGCCGCCCAGCGTCGAGCGGTCCTCGAGCGAGATGCGCACCGAATCGCCGTCGTTGGTGATGCCCCGGATGGCGATGTCCTGGCCGAGGCTGACCTGCTCGCGCAGCAGGAACTTCAGGGGCGTCTGCGAGATCGAGTAGAGGTCCTGCGTGGCGAGCTTGCGGTCGCGCACCGCCACCGACGAGCCGTCGGCGACAACTTCGAGCGTCGCGGGCGGGTCGTACTCGAAGCGCAGCTTGCCGGGACGCTGGAGATAGAGCGTCCCGCCGAGCTTGCGTCCGTCGCCGCCCACCTGCGTGAAGTCCGCCAGCAGGGTGCCGAGATTGGTGAAATAGGCATTCGCCCGCTCGACGATCTCCCGGTTCGATAGGGGCTCTATCCGGGCCGCCGCGGCGGCGACCGGCTTCGGGGCGATCTCGATCGGCCCGGCCGAAGCCACCTGGGCGGGAGCCTCGGGCACGCTCGGAGGCGCTGCTGCCGGCCGGATCGCCCGGGGCGGCAGGGGCGGGGGCTGCATGTCGGGCCGTGCGCGCACCACGATCGGGTCAGGCTCCGGCGCTTCCATGGCGGCTTCCTCGACCATGGCCTCGGGCTTCTGTTCAGGGGGAGGCGCCGGGCGTTGGAACGTTGCGGTGGGCAGGGGCGCGGCCGACAGGGTGAAGCCCTGGGCCATCGACGCGATGCTGGGGCCCTCGACCGGATGGGACGGCGGCCGGAACAGATGGGAGACCGTATCGTCGGCCATGGCCGGCAACGCTCCCGCGCCTAAGCTGGCAGCGAGGATCGTCATGAGGCTGGCAAGGCCGGAACGGCGCATTCTGTTCAACTCCCCCTAGGTTCCTGTCATAGCGGCTGCGCTTGTCGCCCGATATGGCAACAGAATGACGCATCCGCAAAGCCAAGGTTCCCGGAGGGAGCTTTTAATCCTCATCGACCCCGTTTGTCTCCAGCAGGATCTCGCGCTTGCCGGCGTGGTTCGCCGGTCCCACGATGCCTTCCTTCTCCATCCGCTCCATGAGCGAGGCGGCGCGGTTGTAGCCGATCTGGAGACGACGCTGGATGTAGGAGGTCGAGGCCTTCTTGTCCCGCAGCACCACGGCGACCGCCTGGTCGTAGAGGTCGCCGGAGCCCGATCCGAACTCGCCCTGGTCGAAGACCGGCGAATCGCCGCCGCCCTCGCCGCTGTCCTCGTCCGCCGTGACGGCGTCGAGATATTGCGGGCGGCCCTGGCGCTTGAGGTGGGCGACGACCTTCTCGACCTCCTCGTCGGAGCAGAACGGCCCGTGCACGCGCGTGATGCGCCCGCCGCCGGCCATGTACAGCATGTCGCCCTGGCCCAAGAGCTGCTCGGCGCCCATTTCCCCTAAGA
>JAFAAP010000162.1 GCA_023426505.1 Pseudomonadota bacterium | reverse complement strand
CGACGGCGATATACCTTTTCGCCACGATGGGGCTGCGGAACTCGCGGTTGATGATTGGCGCTCCGTCGATCCAGAGGCTGTCAACCGTGACCCGGTGAACGAGTTTCCCCTCGGGATAGGGCCTGTCCGAACCTATCCAGAACGTGCCGCCGGGAATACGGAATATTCCCGGATCCGACAGGTCATAGAGCACTGACTGAGCGAAAGTGCGGGGACCCATTTGCTTCCCCCTTGGGGTATGCAACCACTCGGGTACTGGAGCGACGTCGACAACCTGTCGATCAAAGGCGGCCCGTCTGGCGCCTAGGTCCAACGCAGGACATTGATTTATGTTAATAACATACACCGTCTCGCGACTACTGGAAAGCGACTTTGGGGTTGACAAGACGGAGCAGAAGGTCCGGGTCAAACACGGCCCCTAAGCGCAGTGCTATTAAGGTCCGCTCTCCCAGCGGCTGCGGATGTTCGCGTTAGTTTAGAGAAGCAGCCGAACCCAGCCGCGGATTATGCTCCGAGGCACGATCCGCGTTCCTAATCACCGGATCTGCTTGGTTGTTCCTCTGCTATAGTTCATCGCGAGAGAAAGCTCTTCCTCAACGCTCTTGCGGCTCGCCGTCGACCAGCTTGCCTCCTCAGGTTGTTGAGAACTCCAAAGGAACCAGCACACTAAAAGCTGAGCGGGGTGGAGGAACTATCTCACCTCGCTCAGTGCATGTCCAAGCTGAATTGCTACAGGGTCAACACTGTTGAGCCGGTGGTCTTACGAGCCTGTAGATCCTGATGGGCCTTGGCTGCTTCTCGCAACGGATAGGTTTGGTTGATCTCGATCTTAACCGTGCCAGAGAGCACGACATCGAACAGATCCTGGGCCATGGCCAGAAGATCGGCCCGCTTTGCGGCATAGGTTCCCAAGGTGGGGCGTGTCACATACAGCGAGCCCTTCTGTGCCAGAATGCCGAGATCGACCGGGCCAATCGCCCCAGAGGATTGGCCAAAGCTCACCATCAGCCCCAGAGGCCGGAGGCAATCGAGCGAGGCCATGAAAGTGTCCTTGCCGACAGAGTCATATACGACGGGCACCATCTCGCCCCGGGTGATCTCCTTCACTCGCTCGACGAAGTTCTCGCGCGTGTAGATAATGGGATAGTCGCAGCCGTGCGCCTTGGCGAGCTCGGCTTTCTCGTCGCTGCCGACAGTGCCGATGACCGTCGCGCCTAATGCCTTGGCCCACTGACATGCGATCAGGCCAACTCCGCCAGCCGCCGCATGAAACAGGATGGTGTCGCCTGCCTTGACCTTGTAGATCTGCCGAATGAGGTATTGGGCCGTCATGCCCTTGAGCATCATCGCAGCAGCTTGCTGATCGGAGATGCCGTCCGGCAGAACGACTAAGCGATCGGCCGGCATGACTCGCTCTTCGGAATAGGCGCCCTGGGGCCCGCCCGAATAGGCAACTCTGTCGCCGACCTTCACGTCTGTTACGCCCTGACCGACCGCCTCGACTACACCAGCCGCTTCCGTGCCGAGGCCGCTCGGAAGAGATGCAGGATACAGGCCGGACCGCACATAGGTGTCGACATAGTTGAGTCCCATGGCCGTGTGCCGGACACGGGCTTCACCCGCCCCTGGCTGGCCCACCTCAACCTCTTCCCAGCGGAGAACCTCAGGCCCTCCGGTCTCATAAAAACGCATAGCATGCGCCATGACTCTGTCCCTTCTCGTGCCAATTTGCCCCTCCAGCTTAGGAGAAGGCTGAACGTCTGCAAGAGAGCAAAACCCTCGTTGAGCGGCATGCTCGTACTCTGACCGCCTGCACGACAGATCCTGGCCCCATCGAAGGTGTTACGGACCCTGTCCGAAGCGTGTGATATCCCCTGCTCAGAAAAACAGGGCCCACTTGGGAGAGAGCTGTGACCGACAATGAGTTCCGGACGTGGGCGCATCGTGCCGCGGACTGGTCCGCCGACTACCTGGAAACGGTGGCTGAGCGCCCGGTGCGGGCGCAGGTGCAGCCAGGCGATCTTCTGAAGCAGTTACCCGCCCACCCGCCTGCAGCCGGCGAGTCGATGGAAGCGATCTTCGCCGATCTGGACCGGCTGATCTTACCCGGCATGACCCACTGGCAGCACCCGCGCTTTTTCGCCTACTTTCCAGCCAACTCCAGCCCGCCCTCGGTCGTCGCCGAATACGTCACCGCCACCATGGCGGCCCAATGCATGCTCTGGCAGACCTCACCGGCCGCCACCGAGCTGGAGACGCGCATGCTCGAGTGGCTCCGGCAGATGATCGGCTTGGGTGACGGGTTCTCGGGTGTGATCCAGGACTCTGCTTCGGGAGCCACTCTCGCAGCCCTTCTCACGGCACGCGAGCGCGCTCTTGGCTTTGCCGGCAACACGAAAGGCCTCACCGCTCACCCGACGGTGCGCGTCTACTGTTCGGCTCATGCCCACTCCTCGATCGATAAGGCCGTCCGGATTGCCGGCATCGGAGATGCGAACCTGATCAAGGTGGCGGTCCAGGGTCCGAGGTATGGCATGGATCTTGCCGCCCTTGAGGGTGCCATTGTGTCCGACAAGGCCGCCGGTTTCGTTCCGGCCGCCATTGTCGCGTGTCTTGGCGGCACGAGCGTCGGAGCCTGTGACGACATCGCCGGGGTGGCGGCCATCGCCCGCCAGCATGGGCTCTACCTGCACGTCGATGCAGCGTGGGCCGGCAGCGCCATGATTTGCCCGGAGTTCCGGGATCTGATGCAAGGGGCGGACGAGGCGGACAGCTTCGTCTTCAACCCTCACAAGTGGCTGTTCACCAACTTCGACTGTTCGGCCCACTTTGTGAAGGATCCCAAGGCCCTCACCGATACCTTGGGTCTGCGTCCGGCCTACCTCAGGACCCTTGGGCGCGACGGGTTGGTCGACTACAGCGAATGGTCGGTGCCGCTGGGACGGCGCTTCCGCGCCTTGAAGCTGTGGTTCGTCATCCGCTCCTATGGGGTCGAGACCCTGCAGAACATGATCCGTCAGCACGTAGCCTGGTCGCAAGAGTTGGCGGCCTTGATTGATGCCCATCCCGACTATGAGGTCACCTCACAGCCACTGCTGTCGCTATTTACATTCCGCTATGCGCCCCGGAACGCATCCGATCCGGATGTCCTCAACCAGCGCCTACTTCAGCGGATCAACGATGACGGACGGATCTACCTGACGCAGACCCAGCATGAGGACCGGTTCGTGATCCGCTTCGTGGTGGGGCAAACATCGACAACTCGCGAGGATGTCATGACCGCATGGACCGTGATTCAGGAGTTGGTGAACGGGCTCGGCAGATGAGGAGCCTCCACGTCCTAGGCAATGCCCGATAATCCCTACTGTAATTACCCAGGCCCTTGCGCGAACTGGAATTCACTGATTCCCTGCTGGTATGGGCCGCAGCGATCTTGAGCGTCTGAGCAAGGAAGAGCTGATTGAGCTGGTGCTGCGGCTGCAGCGGCCGCCAA
>JAFAAP010000158.1 GCA_023426505.1 Pseudomonadota bacterium | reverse complement strand
GCCCTAGCGTCCCCGGCCGGATTGCGCCGCAACCTGGCGTGCCTCACGCGGCCTTCACGTCGGCGAGGAACGCTTCGACCTCGCGGCCGAGTTCCTGCGAGTGGCGTGCCAGCTCCTGGGCTGCGCCCAGCACCTGCGAGGCCGCCGCACCGGTTTGGCCCGCACCCTGCCGCAGCTCGACGATGTTGCCCGAGACGGCGTCGGTGCCGCGGGCAGCCTCCTGCACGTTCCGGGCGATCTCGGCGGTGGCGGCTCCCTGCTCCTCGATCGCGGCCGCGATGGCGCTCGAGACGTTCGACATCTCCCCGATCGTACGACCGACGCTCTGGATGGCCGTGACGGCCTCCTGGGTCGCCTGTTGGATCTCCGCGATCTGAGCCGAAATCTCCTCCGTCGCCTTGGTGGTCTGACCGGCCAGCTCCTTCACTTCCGACGCCACGACCGCGAAGCCCTTGCCGGCCTCTCCAGCCCGCGCCGCCTCGATGGTGGCGTTGAGCGCCAGAAGGTTCGTCTGCGCCGCGATGGTGTTGATGAGGGCGACGACGCTTCCGATCCGCTCGGCGGTCGTGACGAGCGCCTGCACGGTGGCATCCGTGCGCCTGGCGCCCTCCACGGCCGTTCCTGCGATCTGGGTCGAGTGAGCCACCTGCGCGGCGATCTCCCGCGTGGAGATGGACAGTTCCTCCGTGGCGGCCGCAACGGTCTGCACGTTGCCGGCAGTGCGCTCGGCGGCGTGTGCGACGCTGCTCGACTGGTGGTTCGTCTGCTCCGCCGTGGCCGCCATGGCCTGGGCGGTCGTCTCCATCTCATGGGCAGCACCCGAGAGGCCGCGCGTCAGGGCGGAGATGCTCGCCTCGAAATGCTTGGCGATCGCGTCCAGGCGCTCGGCCCGCCGGGCCTTCGCGTCGGCCTCGGTCGCCGCGGCAGCCTCAGCCTCCTCCTTCTCGACGAGGACCTTCTTGAACACGTCGACCGCCTGGGCCATCTCGCCGAGTTCGTCGCTCCGGTTCCGGGCCGGGACCTCGACATGCTTCTCGCCCGCCGCGAGCGAGCGCATCGTCCGGCTGAGGGCCAGGATCGGCCCGGTCACGCTCCGGCCGATCAGCGTGGCGACGGCGGCGATGACGAGGACGATCAGGGCGATGCCGCCCATCAACTCCATGGCGGTCCTGCGGGTCTTCGCGGCGGTGTCGTCGGTGTAGACGCCCGAGCCGATGATCCAACCCCAGGGCTTGAACCCCTGCACGTAGGAGATCTTGCCCACCGGCTCCTCCGCTCCGGGCTTGGGCCAGAGATAGGGAACGAAGCCCGCCCCGCTCTGCTTTACGGTGTCCACGAAGGCCACGAACAGCCTCTTGCCGGTCGGGTCCTTGTTCTCGGACAGGTCCTGCCCCTCGAGCTCCGGCTTGATCGGGTGCATCAGCATGCGCGGATGCATATCGTTGATCCAGAAATACTCCTGCTTGTCGTAGCGCAGGCCCCGGATGGTCTGCATCGCCGCCTTCTGGGCCGCCTCGCGGGTCATCCGACCGGCCCGCTCCTCCGCCTCGTAATGGGCGAGAATGCCATAGGCGGCCTACACGACCTGTTGTGTCTTCACGGCCTGCGCCGAGACGATCTCCTCCCGCAGCTGGAACAGCGAAAGGCCGGCGACGGCGGCGATGCCGATCAGGGCCGCGAGTGTGATGGATTGGATTTTCGTGGCGATGCCAAGCTTCTTCAGGCGCATGGTTCCCTCGGTCAGTCTTTTTATGCGGGAGGATGACCTGCGGACCGGACGCCCCGAGATGCTTCGGTGACGTAAGGTTCTGCAACGGCGATGCGAGCGAGTTGATGAAACTCGTTCGCGACATCTGTCCCAATAAGGACAGATCAAACATATCACGGTTAAAACTTCGCTTATTCGAAAGTGAATGCGGGGGCGCTATAGCCTGTCATACCGAAGAGAGCGTCAGTTTGACTTTACAAAGCTTGCAGCAGCAAGTTCATGGCAAGATCCAAATTGGACCTTGCTCGATTAACAAAAACTGGATCTCGCACAAATCCCACCTGTCGCGCTCCATGGGAAACGACCCAATCCAAGTCGCGGAGGACGCCTCGCCGAACGACCTCTCCTCCAGCACTTCTCGAAGAGCGGATCCTTGCGCTCGAGGGCCCTTGTCAACAGCAAAGCGGCGCGCCATCCCGGCAACTCTGCCCGCGCAACCCATTATTGCCACAATACGCGCAAGACTCGGGCCAGCTATGCCTTTAAAATACCATCGAAATCAGACGACCTGTCGCGACGCGACTTCAACCTAGGAGCCTGGCCGTTGGGTGGATCTGCCCTTGCCATACGATGCTATTCGTCGCGGATGCCGTTGCACCGGCCTGCCGCTGCCACAGGTCCCCGGCCGCGCATGCGGCAGGAGGCGAAGGCGGCCTGCCGATCGATAGGACCCCACACGCTTCGTGGGGAGGAAACCTGAGATGAAGGATTTCGACGAGGAATACGCCAAGCGGGTCCGGGAGGGATGCTTCAAGGCGATCCTGGATGCGTCGGTGAAGGACGGAAAGCTGCTTCTGAGCGAGCGCGAGATCTATGACGGGGTGATGAGCGCGTAATTACCCAGGCCCTTGCGCGAACTGGAATTCACTGATTCCCTGCTGGTATGGGCCGCAGCGATCTTGAGCGTCTGAGCAAGGAAGAGCTGATTGAGCTGGTGCTGCGGCTGCAGCGGCCGCCAA